>WTKN01000233.1 GCA_011524395.1 Moorena sp. SS36440bin_2 | reverse complement strand
TCTCTACATTTATCGATTCTAAACTAGATTGATTTCTATTTGATGACACGCCCTAACCTTTTTACCACTATTCCCTTTATCTGTTTCCATTTTCCGACGCAATTCCTGAAAGCGACTTACAGTCTTCTTCACTAGCGTCTCCGGTGATTTCGGAAAATGAGCATTAAGAATGTCAATTAACTGGTGATAAGGAAACTCAACATAATGAAATAAACAGCGGCGTAAGAAAGCATCGGGTAAATCTTTCTCGTCATTGCTAGTAATAAAAACAATTGGGGCTTGGTTGGCTATTACTTCTTCACCGGTTTCATCTACAGTAAATTGGCGTTGATCAAGTTCCATTAATAAGTCGTTAGGAAAGTCAATATTCGCCTTGTCAATTTCATCAATTAACACCACCGTCAGGGTTTCACTCCGAAATGCATTACCTAACGGGCCCCAACGTACATAGGTCTGGGGATTACTAATACGGGGGATATCCTCTGGTTTAATCATGCCGGTTGCGGCTAACTGAGCATCCCGCAAACGAGCCACAGTATCATAGGTATAAAGACCATCCTTTGCCCGAGTAGTGGATTTGACAGCCCAGACTCTCACAGGCAAGTTGAGCTCATAAGCCACAGCATGAGCCAAGCGGGTTTTCCCACATCCCGGTTCCCCTTTCAGTAACAAAGGGCGTTCCAGGTAGATCGCTAAATTGACTGCTTCAATTAATTCCCGACTAGGTAAATAAGGATACAACAATTGTCCCTTGCTGTCTCGTTCTCCAGGCTGCGGTTGTAGTGCTGGATCACCTGTATATTCAGGTTTTGGGTTGTTCAGAGTCTCCACCGTTGCTTTACGTCATTAAACCAATCAACGCCACAGCGATCGCATATTTCTGCCAGTACATACTCTGGAATGCCATTATCGCTGTTTTCTAGAACGACTTTAACAGTTTCATCGACCTCATGGGTAAATTCGATTGGTAATTCCTCAGATTCTCGCATCATCCAGTCAATCAATTCATCTTCATCAAATTGATTAATCTTGGGAGATTTGACTGGCATCTGGGGTTGATTACGGTCTATTTTATCAGAAAATATAGCATCCAAATTACCGACAGTGCCTTCGTAGTCTACTAAAAACATCAATAATTTGAACCGACTGGCACTAGGGTTAACCTGGCGAGCGTTAGTTGCCAAAGGTGTCCAGAATTCACGAATCAGTTGATCTAAATAGGCTTCTGGCATCACATTTACATCATGGAAGACCAGTAGCACATTCTGGGTTTGCCAGTAGCGATAAACTCGTTCAGTAATAGCAGTAACTGACGCTCCCTTTCTCCACAAACCAACCTGATTACCCAGTTCACGCCAAAGGGTTTTGATATCCGTTCTGCGAGCTTTTCTCGCTAAATTAACTTTGATAACTTTGCCAGTAATAGTATTAGGAATATGTTTTTCTACTAAGCGATTCAATAACCAACGTTGTCCGTAGTCTGGATAGCCATGAATTAAAAAAGCCGCGACAGACTGTGTTCGGATTAACCTAAAAAATAAGCGTTCCTGCTCCTCGTAACCCAGCTTTACTAATACCTTATAAAGCTGATCACCATCTAAAACCCGCCAAATTCTATCAAGGGCACCAATGGATATGGCTAAACCAGTTTTACCATCCCCTTGTCGATGGCTAACTACTCCCAAAAGCTCACCACTAGCTTCATCCACCACCGGCGAACCACTATAACCACGCTGTAGCCCATAGTCATCAACAATGTGCAAATCCCAACTTTGAATTCTTTCCCCTGATTGTTTCGACCATCCCACTTGCTCCCCTAGGGTACCGTGCAGTGGTCGGATTAAATGGTCTTTAGCAAATAATTGAAAGCCAGCAGTTAGGAAAGAGTTACCCTTCTGACCAAATCCTTCTTGTCGGTGTAATTCTGGCTTATTCCAAAGTCCATCTACTCTCAACACTGCCAAATCCAATCCATGATCTTCCCCAGAAGCAATCACCGTGCCAGGTATGCCATCAGCTTTGACATTCTCTGGCCCACCAACCTCTTTCACCACATGAGCACAAGTCAACAAGAAAGCGGTGCCACTAACCTGGCGAATCACAAAACCAGTGCCAAAACCAGTGATTTTAGGGTCACGACTGGTAATTAAAACCACTGACTGCTGTAGTTCTTCTGGGGTCATTTTCAATTAATCTTTGGGTTTCAGTACCAGTTTCACTTTCAGGTTAGCATTTGCCGTTGACCTAGTAATATATAAATTCCCTTCTCCTTCAAAACTAAACCCCAATTCTACCTCAGCCTGTTCAATATCCATCTCCTTATTCAGCTCTTTCCAAGTCTGAGCAATGGGCTTGCACGTCTTAACCAACAGCGGTCGAATTTTATCGAAAGTAGCACTAACTTTATCAGCAAAACCACCAGCAATAGGTTCGACTTGATTCCCTGGTACTTCTACTTCTACTAAAGTGCCATCGTCTAATTCAATCAGTTTAGTTGCCATTACAATTTGCCACTTTCAGTTTATATAAGTTAATTTATCAGCTTAAGCGCTACGCGCACCCGTGCGCATTCAGCTTTCAGCTATTATCTATCATATATATAGCAATTAGACGACTTGTGAGGTACAAATTTCTGGGTTTTAGGGAGCAGGGAGCAGGTAAGAGGTAACAGGGAACAGCACAAAAATTATGTGTACCTCATTAGGATAACAATTGCTATATGTCGGTTGTAAAGTCATCGATTCCCGACTCCCGACTCCCGACTCCCGACTCACGACTACCTAACAAATTTGTTACAAAAATTTTTAAAATATGTTATAATAAAAGATTATTTTGTGTTAATATAAAGATGTGGTCGTTAAACGTCCACGGGAAGAGCCAGCCCACAGATTTTCCCGGGTCTCCGGCTGGCTCTTGGTCCCCATCTAAGGAGATAGATCAATTATGTCCTATTCTGAACGCCTTCATCCTTGGGTGATAGTCCGTCTATTACCAAAGATGCAACGAGTGATTGTGGCTCGGTTCCGCAACCGATCGGATGCGGAGGGTAACTTGCAGGCACTGAAACGACTGATGCCCGATGCTCAATTTATAATTATTTTCGATTTAGGAAAGCCGATGGAAGAAGACTCTGAAGACTCTTAGGAATTTGGGTGATTAGTGATTCCATAGCGCTGCACCCAAGTAAGGATTAAGCTATCAGCTGTCAGCTGATGGCTGACCTATTTACGACAAAAATTTCAAGCCTAAAAACAAAGCAGCAATTGTTCCGGAAACACAAATTTCTCCTTGTTCAATTTTTCTCATAATCTCGTCTATAGGTACTAAAACAATTTCCACCTCTTCGGTAATATCTAGATTCTGGATACCCGATGGTTGAGCTTGCTCCGCCATAATTAAATGAATTGTATTGGTATCTTTTACCGGATTATCATATAAGGTGGCTAGGGAAACCATATGGTCGGAAACATAACCAGTCTCTTCTTCTAATTCCCTAGCAGCTGCCTGCAGACTATCTTCTTCCATTGAGTTAAAACCACCCCCAGGGAGTTCTAATAAAATTTCTCCCACTCCATGGCGATATTGACGGACAAAGACAACATTGCGATCGCAAGTAATTGCCAGTATCAGCACAATATCCGGTCTAACATTGATGAAGTAATCATCAACAATTTCACCACTTGGCAATTCTACTTCATCTTGCCTAACTCGACACCATTTATTGTCAAAAACCAACTTTGATTTAATGGTTTTCCATGGCTTTATGGAATTCATTGAATTACTGAATAATGACAAAACTATCAGTTAAAGTATTAAGGGTGAACGCGCACGCGTAGCCAATAGGCCAAGGTTACAGGTTACAGGTTACAGGTTACAGGTTACAGGTTACAGGTTACAGGTTACAGGTTGAACGCGCACGCGTGCGCGTTCAACCTTCAACCAACTAACCTTGGCCTTTGGCCACGCGTGCGCGTTCAACCTTCAACCAACTAACCTTGGCCTTTGGCCACGCGTGCGCGTTCAACCTTCAACCAAACCACCTTCAACCTTCAACCAAACCACCTTCAAGCTTAAACTAAATAACCATATACTAAATAGACAATGCGTATTGGCGTTGAAACCTTCACGGTACATAAGCGGTTCCCTTTAACCATCAGTCGTGGCACCACCTCTGAAACGACCAATGTCTTGGTCAGGATAGAACAGGAGGGTATTGAAGCGTGGGGCGAAGGGTCTCCATTTTCCCTAAGAAAGGCAACTAGGCTCAGCAGTAGCTCGTCAGATCTAGGCACAGAGGCTTTCCTGCCCCCCACCCCCCATAAGCAAACTACTGAGATTCTGTTGGAAGCCCTAGAGGTGGTTATCCCGATGCTGGAGGCATTTAGTCCTTGGGAACACCAACAAATTGAACGGGTGTTGGAGGAAGTACAGGTGCCATCAGCAGCTTGGGCATCCATTGATTTGGCAATACATGACTGGTTAGGGAAGCGAGTGGGATTACCCCTCTGGCGGCTGTGGGGATTGAACCGCCGCCGAATTGTGCCAATTTCCGCTACGGTAGGCATTAGTGACCCAGAAAAGGCCAGGCAACGGGTGCAGGACTGGATTCCGATTACTGGTGCTCATGTACTCAAAATTAAATTAGGTTCACCTGAGGGGATTGCTGCTGATCAACAGATGCTGCTGGCCATTCGAGATGAGGCCCCAAAAGCTGAGTTGAGTGTAGATGCCAATGGGGGTTGGAGTTTGGAGGAAGGGGTAGAGATGTGTAACTGGCTGGCGAGTCAGGGAGTCAGGCATGTGGAACAACCCCTCGCTCCGGGAAAAGAGGTTGATTTACCCCAGTTGTATAAGCAATCCCCTTTACCAATTTTTGTGGATGAAAGTTGCAAGACTAGCCAAGATATTCCGCCGTTGGCAAACTGTGTCCATGGTATTAACATCAAACTAATGAAATCCGGTGGTTTAACTGAGGCAATACGGATGGTGCATACCGCAAAAGCTTGTGGGTTGCAGGTGATGTTTGGTTGCTATTCTGACAGTACTCTGGCGAATACAGCAGCTTCTCATCTCTCACCACTGGCAGATTATCTAGATTTAGACAGCCACTTAAACCTAGTAGATGACCCCTTCACAGGGGCAACCCTACAAAATGGGCATTTGATACCGAATAATTTACCAGGACTGGGGGTGAAACGCCGTGAATTTAAGCAGTAATCGGCGTATTGCGATTCTACTCCATGAAGGGATTTTTGGTTCCAAAGGTAAAACTGGACTGACTCTGTTACGCTATTGCCCAACTGAAATTGTGGTGGTGATTGACCACCAGTCTGCTGGGGAGTCTTTGTCTAAATTAACTGGAATTAAGGTTAATGTCCCGATTGTAGATTCCGTGTCTGCTGCCCTGGCTTATCAACCAGATATCCTAGCGATTGGTATTGCGCCCTCTGGAGGAGCATTACCAGAGCCTTGGTGGCAGGAGGTGAAAGTGGGGGTAGGAGCAGGGTTATCGATTATCAATGGTTTGCATACTCCCATGGCATCTGACCCAGAGTTACAGGAATTACTACAAGACGGTCAGGTAATTTGGGATATTCGTCGGGAACCGAAGGGATTAGGAATAGCAAGTGCTCAAGCGCGATCGCTACCTTGTCAGCGCATCTTGACAGTAGGTACGGATATGGCTGTGGGCAAAATGTCAGCAGCTCTGGAGTTATATTTGTGCGCCCAGCGTCAGGGCATACCATCGAAGTTCCTAGCCACTGGTCAAGCTGGAATTATGATTTCTGGGGATGGCATTCCCTTGGATGGGATTAGGGTAGACTTTGCTGCTGGTGCTGTGGAACAAATGGTATTGCGCTATGGTAATGACCACGACTTATTGATCGTAGAAGGGCAAGGTTCTCTTTTGCATCCTGGTTCTACAGCAACTCTACCGCTAATTCGAGGAACTCAGCCCACTGGATTACTATTGGTGCATCGAGCCGGACAGGAGTCTGTTCGTAATCATGACCATGTGCCGATTCCCCCATTACCCAAGGTGATTGAGCTTTACGAGACCGTTGCTAGTGCTGGTGGGGCATTTGGTCAGGTCAAGGTGATTGCGATCGCACTTAATACTGGCCACTTGGATGATCAAGCTGCCCGGTCGGCCATTGAACAGGTACAAACAGAGACTGGCTTACCTTGTACCGATGCTGTGCGATTTGGAGCAGATTTATTGTTGAAAGCAGCAATGGGTGATCGGGAGTCGGGAGTCGGGAGTCGGGAGTCGGGAGTCGGGAATCGGGAGTCGGGGTAAGACAAAAATTTACTATCCCTCAAACATGTTTTCCATCTCCCCAGCTCCCCAGCTCTCCAACTCCCCAGCTCCATCTCCCCAGCTCCCCAGCTCCCCAGCTCTCCAACTCCCCAGCTCTCCAACTCCCCAGCTCCCCATCTCCGGATTAATATTGGCGTACCTGGCATACTGAAAGAAGGGGGCAAGTAGCAACTACTCCCAGGAAATCTTGACCCAGAAAATTCTAAACGTTAATTACGTTAATTCAATCCAATGAAACGTGAATCCAACAGTTCTAATGGGATACCTGAAATTAATTACACAACCTTAGCGATTCTTGGTGGGGTTTTTGTTTTGGGACTGGGAGTTGGTATTGCTTTTAGCTCTGGTGCCACTCTCAACCCAGAAAACGTTGCCTCCCGTGAAGTGATTGACCGCAGCGCACCAAATCCAGAGCTTTGTATTCAGTATGGTGCCAGTGCGATGGTGACGGATATGCAAGTTTTCGTGACTCTCAATCCCTTTAATGTGTATGTGACCCAGCCCAAGATGCGACCTGGGTGTGTTTTACGTCGGAATAACTGGTCAATTCTGGAACAGAGGAGGCTGATCTCATCGGAACAGGTCCGGGAATGCAAAAATCGGATGAATACTTTTGGTTTCACTGGTGTGCTTGAAGGTACACCAGAAATTCGCTGTATCTATCAAAACGATGCCACCGGTAACTTATTCCTTAATCAAGGCGGTGCCACCGGACCACGAGAAACCGATCAGTTTTGATCAATTTTAAAGGGTGAAGTATGAAGTATGAAGGGTGAAGGTTGATAGGAAATCGTTAACTAAAAATCTATTCTGTCAATAGAAATACCAGCATTCTGTTTGCCTCAATCCTTCTTCCCGATTCCCGATTCCCGATTCCCGATTCCCGATTCCCGATTCCCGATTCCCGATTCCCTCCACTATAGATAAGGAAATCAAACAATTTCCTTATCTCGATTTCATAGGTCTTTAATAAGGAGAAGACCAAGAACGAACTTCGCCTAAAGTCACAGGAATTAAATCACTAACATCAATGGTAAAGCGGAAGACTTTCTTAGCTCGACGGTTGTTTTCTGGGTCAAAGAATTTCAACTGCACATCCCAACAATCACTATCCATCCGACAGAAAGGACTACGCTGAACTACAATACTATCTAATTCCATTCCAGCTGCTACTGCTTCAGAGAAGGTTTGAGCTGCTTGGAAAGCGTTTGTTGCCGCAAAATTCAGCGCCCGGTCTTGAGACGTTTGTCCTAAGTTACGGAGATCATAGTAAACCCGATTGAGGAAACTGCTGAGGCTTTTCCGCATTTGGTCATCATCTGCCTGTGCCTGTTGACCCCGCACCGCTTCCAAAGCAGAAGAAACCAGGGTATTCACCCTCCAACCGTAGATGCCACGAGGACTTACCGGTTCAACCACTGGCACAACTTGCCCAGAGAACAGTTTTACCGTTCTTCCCGTTAAGCGTCCAGGGATACTGACCCGTTCAATGTATTCCTCAGAATCTTCTGCTTGTACTTCCCCAGAGAGCAATTCCTGAAATGCACCATAGACATCTCTGGCAAAGGACCCGGAAGGTTCGAGGGCGTAAATCGGAGTCAACTCCATATTCAGCGTCCAAATTAAGGACTTAGCTTCCGACAGATTTGCCTCCAGATAGTCCACCATCTGACGGGCATCATAGGGATTGGCTGGTACCTGAGTCCCTTCAATCTCATAAGGTGGCATCAACTGTTTGAAGGAGTCACGCCTTGCTTCGCTGCCAAAGTCGTAACCGAGGGTTCCGATCACATAAATTATATCGCCACCACTCGCTTGAACGGGCTGGCTGGGGGTAATTGCATTTGCAGTAGTGTTGGACATTGCAGAGATCTGGTGATTTGATGTGGATACAGCAGTCGCGGTGACTGGGGCTTGTGTAGAGTGAGGTTCAGAAGCAATAACAGCAACATCAGTCGGTTGGGCAGGGGCTACCGCTGTCTCAGTTGAGGAGGCCGCAACGGCAGGTTTAGCTTCTGTGGGATCAACGGCTGAAGTTACCTCAGCATTCAGTGCTACTTGGGTGCTGGTTTGTAGTGTTCCGTCACAGCCACAGCCCGATGCTTCAACGGTTGAGAGTTCTTCGGATTCAGACATGGTTTCTCCTGTTAAATCAGTAAACGCCCCAGCAATATTAACCTCACCCACCAAACAACGAGGACGCCGATCGTTTTCCGGTAGGTTACAGGGTAGGGCTGTTTTTAGCAAGGCAGTACGAACTTTTTGGGGGTCAGGTTCTTCACCCCGTTGCCGTTGCAGACTCAGCAAAAGTGCCGCAACTCCACTGACAATGGGGGTGGCAAAACTGGTGCCACTGAGTCGGACTGTAGCACCTCCGGGTTTAGCTCCCAGAATATTCTCTCCCGGAGCCAGAATCCCTTGGTTTTGATAGGTTTGACCCCAATTACTCAGTTCTAGGGGTTGTCCCTGGCCATCCGTGGCTCCAACTGCTAGGACAGCCGGAAGGGCAGCGGGAACGTGTAAACACTCACACCCGTCATTGCCCGCAGCCGCGACAATTAATACATTATTGTCTCGGCACAGACGCACAGCCTGTTGCAGCCAGTCCTCTGCTTCACCATAGTCAGTCAGTTGTCCGCCGCTGATATTGATAATATCCGCTCCGGCATTAACGGCCTGTTCAATGGCACGAGACAAATCCAGTTGGGAGAGGCGGCGACCTTCATCGGCGAACACAGGTATGACTAACCCCTGGCAGTTCGGGGCAATCCCCTGCACGGGAGAACCATGCTGACCCAAAATCAGACTGGCAACATGAGTCCCATGGCTCGACATCCTCCCACTCGGGTTTGCCTGTCCCTGAACTAACGTTGGCAACCGCTTTAGCCTAGCCCCATCAAAACAAGGATGAGCCTGGTCAACAACCCCATCTAGAACTGCAACCACAACTTGGGAATCCCCTTTGGTTTTTTCCCAAAGTCCATGTATTCCTGGGATTTTAGCAATTTCAGACATTGAATCCCAAACTAATTTTGGATTGTTAAGCCATTGGTTAAGATACTATGTCCAGTGGTATAGAAAACTGATATAGCCACAAAACTTAATATTTAGGCACTTGCCTGTAAAAAAAATATCAATTAAATTAGAGTGGGCAAAATTATATAATCTAAAATTTTCAAAAAAAGCAAATTGTTTTTGCCCACCCTAAAAGCTATTACCAACACTCGAACCCTATATTTTTTAAGGTTTTACTGGAACAGAAGCTAACATAAATTCCCCTACAGAAGACTCTTCATAGTAGTCAATTCCAGTGGCTTTTTGAAATAGATCAGAATTACCTGATCCAATTCCGCAAGGAGCTAAATTCATACTGGTTGCAACCAGATACAAGGTTTGATACATGACTCCAACATGTTTTAAAATCGCTGCATAGGCCATGGATTGATATTTCCAAAACATTCGTCCGAAGCGGGCGGTAATCACAAATACAACCTGGGGCTGATCATGTTGAGCGCTGGCAAACCAGACATCTTTAACTAATGCTTCCGTTTCTGCGGTCGATTTTGAGACTTGACACAAAACATGGTCTAAAGGGTGATACTGATACAGTCCCTGTTCTAATCCTTGACAAGCGTTAACCACAGGATAAATTTCCAATTCATAAATCGCACCCCCACCGGGATAGGGACGGTTACTTACCTCTCCCCGTTCTGTATCGAAGAGTTTTTTCACTCTGGCGCAACGGTAGAGAAACTGTCCCAATTGTTCAAGGGTGATCGGGGTTTCGTCATATCGCCGGATGGAACGGCGAGTTTCTAATGCCTGACTCAAGGGCATATCGGTTTGATTGAGTTCCTCTATGTTGGGTTTTGCCAAGGGAATCACCACATCGCTCATCAATGGCTTCACCCCAGGCAAGGGGTCAATTTTACCGACATAAGGAAATATGCCACCCAAGGGATTATTATGTCTACCGAGGCGACTGCGGGAATGGAACAGTAAATCGTGAAATTCCCAAAACACTAAAGGTGGAGTTGCTTCTTCGCTCTCAACTTCTTCATCTTCTTCAACAGGACTGGCAAAGGATGCAGACAACATCTGCGCCGCAAACAGTAAACTGATAAACTGTTGGGCAATCTCTTCAGTAATTCCGGGAATTTCCTGACTCAAGCTAGTAGCGGTTTGAGGTTGAGATAACTGACTCACTAACGCAGGACCCAGCCAGTCTGAAAATTTAATCTTAGCTTTGGTAAGGGGAGATTCTAATACCATTTCCCCTTCGACTTGATGGAGATAGGCGAAGCGAGAGAGGGTAAATGCAATTGCATCCCAATCAATCTCAGGACAATCGAAGTAATAATCTCCTACCATGGGGATAGCGATCGCAAGGGGAGAAAGCTCGGGGGATGAGGGGGGGATGGCGTGACAGATCCAGCCCAGTTCGATCAGACGATTCAGGTAAGCATCGAACTTTTCCCGGACTTGTGTGCCGTCGGTTTCTCGGACTAAGGTTTGAAGTTGCCCGGCGGTGTGGGTTCCCTGTTTCAGAGCATCTAGAGCAGTTTTTAATCCCGGTTCCGGTTGATGAAATGTCAGCTTACGCCTTGAAGATTGGAGCAAAATATTTCCCTCAACAGAGGTGAGGGTAATTTCGGGTTTGAGGGAAACAGTTAAGGATGAGAAAGTCATTATTCCAGTCAGCAGTCAACAGTAAGTTGCATTTAACATTAACCCAAGCTGACAGCAGATAACGAGAAGAATTATTGCGGATTAGCAAAACCCCAGAAGTGTTATAGGTTTTCAAGGTTTAACAGTTCTGATTGAATCATTAGTATGCATGACTACAGTTGCAGGTAAAAGATAAAATTTATTGACAATATCTGTACCAATTCAGATACACATATACTAAATACTGAATTATCTACGTATCCAATGTTAATTGCACTCCCAATATCGTGTAATTAGGTAGGCTTAATTTAACTAGACTCTAATTTAGTTTGGACTAAATCATAACAATAATCAGCTAATTCATTAGTTCTTTCATTGATTTGCTTAGCTCCCCATGTTTGATAGTTGTTGGCTACAAATTCTCGCGTTAACTGAAACTCTGATTCCTGATAAATTTCTATCTTTTCTTGAAAGGATTTATTACTAGCTTTTTGATTTAAATCCTTTGCTAAAGGAAGTAGATTTCCTATCTTACCAATACAATCATCGTTCCCAGAGGATTGTGACAAGATATGCTCAAGGGTGAGATCCTCTGGGTGAAATTCTTTTGTTTCACTTTTTGAAACTTCAATCAAAAATAAAATATACTGAATTAGTTTTTTATTTTTTGTATGTTCTTTGTCATATACTAGTTCTTGAAATCTTTCCTGAAAAATATTTTTTGTAGGAATTTTTTTGAGCATTGTTTTTTTAAACTCTATTATTGCATCTTTTATTTTTGTGTTATCATTAGCTTCAAAAGTTTTTCTCGCAGCTTTTGCATAACTTCCATTAATTCCTGAAGCAGGCCTAGAACAAACTGCAGTAAATATAAAGTGAAAACCTTCAATAAATTCTAAAATATTTTTAAGTTCATTTAACTTAATTAGTTTGGATTTTTTAGCTCTCAATAAACTTAAAAGAAAAGGGCGATTTTGGCTCAATTCAAAAATTGTTAGAGCATTTAACGATCTATAAATATCCTTTTCTTCTTGCTGTTTCCAATCATTCCAATTAGGAGATGCTATTTTTATATATTTTTCAGCATCGCTAATCAAATCATTAATCAACTGACTGGCATTTATTTTATCATTATTCCATTTTTCTTTAAAAGCTTTATATACTTTTTCAGCACTTACATAGGAATATCTTGAAATCCACCAATGTCTAACAAATGTTTCAAAACTACCGAGCCCCTCTCGTGAAGAAATCAATGATTTTAATTTTTTCCATTTTGTTTTTGCCGTATCATCAGGGTGCTGTTGATTAAGCTCTTTAAAAAGCTTATTTTTAATCAGATCTACAAAACTGAGATTCATACCCCTAGCATTGAGGGTTTCAAAGATTGTATAAGCTTGTTCTTCCTCCTTGACTGTAATAAAAATTACCTTGATATAAAACAACACTTGCTCTCTAATTTCTTTCAAAAGCCTTTCATAGTTATAATTTTGTTCTATTTTAAAATATTTAAATACTTTGGATAAGTTTTCTCGGGATAGGTTATCGTATAGCTGATTATAACTTTTTAAAAGTGTTTTTTCTTCTTTTGTACTGGGTTTATATTTGTTTTTTTCAATGTCTTGAATCCTGTTTTGAAAAAACGGTCTAGGATTTTCATTTTGAAGTTTAAAATAATATTCGCCATCACTATCTTTTCCAGCAATAAAAGTTTCATAAATTGCTTCAGCTAAATTATTTTTTTCGATTTCGATAAAACGCTCACATAGGGCAGAAAGAAAAATTGTTAAGGTAGTGAGTCGTTGTTGGCCATCAACAATATTCAATTGTTTTGATTTGTCATCCCCAACTAAAACAAGAGCACCAATAAAATGTTCTTCATGGTGAAACTCATAATTGTCTTTAATCTGAATATTGGAGATTATATCTTCCCACAACTCCGTAACTTGCTCTGTTGACCAAGAATATTCTCTCTGAAATCTAGGAACAATATACTTTTTGTTAACTGAAAAAAGATCGGAAATTGTTCGAGTATATGCATGAAGTTCCATGGGTTATGCTCTGTAGGTTAACAAAAAAACAACATTAATTCATATTGAGACAAGCAGCAAAAGCTCTTATAGCAAACTTTTAGGTACGACCCGTGGCGAATTTAATTCTTCATGGATCAAACGCACTTTTGCCTTTTGCCTTGCGCTTAGCGCTATACAACCTTAGTATTCCCAAACAATTATGTCTTAATAACAAAGTGTAAAAGCAGTTTTCCCGATCAATCATCAAGTATCAACCATCAACCATCAAGCTTGCAACCTTTTAATTTCTCCTGCTTGCACTGAAAGAATCTGAGACGAATTCAGCCATTGGGAATCAAAGGCTCCCAAGTGAGTAGTAGTAATTAAAGTCTGAAACCGGTCTTGAATAGCATCCAACAATAAATTTTGCCGATTCAGGTCTAGTTCAGCTAATACATCATCTAGTAACAACAAAGGTGGCTCTCCCACCACCTCTTCAATCAGCTTCAATTCTGCTAACTTGAGCGCTAAGACCAACGTTCGCTGTTGACCCTGAGAACCATAGGACTTGGCTGGGGTCTGATTAATGGTAAACTGTACATCATCCCGGTGAGGACCGACTAGGGTTCTCCCTTGATGAAATTCAGGAATAGAGTACTGTTTGATTTTCTCTAGAAAAGCTTGCTTGACTAGATCTGGGTCATCTTTGGAAAGACTGACATTGGGAGCATAGGTAATATCCAATACCTCTGTCTTGCCACTAATACTAGCGTGCCATGCTTGGGCTAAAGGAGCTAACCGTTTTAGCATTCTGTCTCGACGGCGGGTGACCCGTGAGCCAGCAGTAGCCAGTTGGGCATCCCACAACCCTAGCTCGGCATTGTACTGCTTGGATACCGATGCATCAACTTCCCCTTCTTGTTGAAGTTTACGGATTTTTTTGAGCAAAGCATTGCGCTGTCGCAATACCTGGTTATATTGCTGCAAAATGTAGGCATAAATTGGTTCTAGCTGAGTCAGAATCGAATCGAGCCAGGCGCGACGCCGCTCTGGTGCTCCTCGCACTAGTTCTAAATCCAGGCTAGAAAACTGTACCGCATTGAGAATACCTAAAAAGTCCAACTGCCGACGCAAGGATTCTTGATTGAGAGCCACAGTACGTCGTCCCTGAGTGCGCAAGGTTAATCCTAGTTCTACTGAACCATAGGTTCGTTCTAGAGTAGCCCGAATCTCCGCAATGGGAGTAGTTTCTAAGACCAATTCGCGATCGCGTGCTGACCGATGACTCTTGAGGGTAGAGAGCAACTCTACTGCCTCTAGTAGATTCGATTTCCCCTGAGCATTATTACCCAGCAAAATTGTCTTGGGAGCATCGAAGTTGACCAAGCAATCTTTGTAGTTACGAAACTGTCGCAGGTGTAGGCTCTTAAGGTACATCCATTTAAGGTTACAGGTTGGGGGTTAGCAGGTTGGGGGTTAGCAGGTTGAAGGTTAGCAGGTTGAAGGTTAATCGGTTGAAGGTTAATCGGTTGTTCGCCCAAGGCGTCCCTTGTAGGGTAAATTAGTTGCTTGAAAGTTAGCAGGTTCTAGCTTAATAGGTTAACAGCCTTAAGATTAGAAGTTTGATCTGAACTGAAAAAAATATCTAACTGTCCAACCCTTTAAGCTGCAACCTTGGCCAAAAGGCCACGCGTGCGCGTTCAACCTTCAACCTCCCAACCTTCAACCTCCCAACCTTCAACCTCCCAACCTTCAACCTCCCAACCTTCAACCTTCAACCTTCAACCTCCCAACCTTGAACCTTCAACCTTCAACCTCCCAACCTTCAACCTCCCAACCTTCAACCTTCAACTTCCCAACCTTCAACCTCCCAACCTTCAACAGTCAACCTTCCAACCGACTAACCTGCAGCTTTTCCCTTGCTAGACCAACGAATAAATAATTTTTCCAGCTCAACCCAAACAAACAGTGAGGTACTAAAGCCAAGACAGACAGCGAATTCCATCATAGTCAGAGGTTCAGTGCCAAAGAAGTCTTGCAAAAAGGGTACATAAACCAGTAGCAGCTGTAAGAGAGTAGTCACAGTAACTGCCAATAGCAAATAAGGGTTAGAAAATGGGTTTAATTCCAGAGTAATGCGTTTATTGGAGCGGACTGCCAGGGCGTGACCCATTTGAGCAATACATAGGGTAGTGAATACCATTGTCTTCCAGTGAGGGAAGTATCCATAGGCGATTGCCATTAAGGTAATGTTGAAAATGGCAAAAACAATACCAATGCGCACCATATAAGACCCCAACCCTCTGGCAAAAATACTTTCCCGAGGACTAAAAGGCGATCGCGTCATCACATCGGGTTCTGCTGGTTCCACAGCTAGGGCAAGAGCGGGTAAACCATCAGTAACTAGGTTCATCCAGAGAATTTGTAAGGGTGTGAGGGGAACATCTGGTAATCCCATGATCGGGGCTGCGGCAATAGTTAATACCTCACCGATGTTACTGCCCAGGATGTATCTAATAAAGCGACGAATATTGTCATATACTGTCCGACCTTCTTCTGTGGCAGCAACAATGGTGGCAAAGTTGTCATCTAAAAGCACCATATCGCTGGCTTCTTTACTGACATCGGTTCCGGTAATTCCCATAGCAATACCAATGTCAGCTTGCTTGAGAGCGGGTGCATCATTTACTCCATCTCCCGTCATCGCAACAAATTTACCCCGACCCTGGAGTGCCTGAACAATTCTGAGTTTGTGTTCCGGAGCAACACGAGCATAAATGCTGACTTGGTCTACCTGTTCCTCTAGATCGAGCTGGGAAAGCTTTTGTAACTCCTGACCAGTCAATACCTGATCACTTTGATTAGCAATTCCCAAATCCTGGGCAATAGCTCTAGCGGTAAGTTTGTGGTCTCCAGTAATCATAATCGGACGAATTCCAGCATTCCGGCACAGCTGAACTGCTTCTCGTACCTCTGGGCGTGGAGCATCCAACATTCCCACTAACCCCAACCACACCAACCCTTGCTCTAAGGTTTCATGGTCTGCTTCTGGAGCTGATAAGCTATCTAGGGACTTATAGGCAAAACCTAGCACTCGCAAACCAGCCCCTGCCATTTGGTTATTCTGTTCCAAAATCTGTTGCCGCTGCTCTTCTGTCAAGGGTTGACACCCTAGAGTTCCTCCTGCTGAGTCATCATTATGTACTGATGAAGTACAATGCTCTAACACCAATTCTGGAGACCCTTTGGTCAACATCATGTAACCGGTCAGTTGTGGGTTCTCGGTTGTTCGCGTAGCGTGGCCTATTGGCAAAGGTTCGCCTTTGGCGTTCGAGTAGGGTAGCTGAGCAGGTAAGTTAGCAAGTTGAGAGTTATCTGGAGAACTATGCCACTGACAAATCACACTCATACGCTTGCGCTCAGAGGAGAAGGGAATTTCATCCACACGAGAATACTGTTGATTCAGGGGTTCCTTATCCACACCCCCTTTACCAGCCAGAGCAATTAATGCTCCTTCTGTGGGGTCTCCTAAAATCTTCCACTCCCCCTGTTCATACTGTAAGATGGCATCATTACACAGAGCACAAGCTAGAAGTAAGGGTTCGAGTTCAGGATACTGTTCTGTAGCAATGGGCTGATTGTCTAGGAGAAATTCCCCTACAGGTTCATAACCATTCCCAGTCACCTGAATACTAGTATTGAGGGTATCCACCCGTTGCACAACCATTTTGTTTTGGGTCAGGGTACCAGTTTTATCAGAACAAATCGTAGTGACACTTCCTAAGGTTTCCACAGCTGGTAGTTTGCGGATTAGAGCATGACGGCGTACCATTCTCTGGGTTCCTAGGGCTAAGGTAACAGTCACCACCGCTGGCAAGCCTTCTGGAACTACAGCCACTGCCATACTTAAAGAAACTTCTACCAGTTGTTGGAACACACTCAAGTCCCAACCGCTTACGCCCAAACCAATGATAATTACTAGTGCTACTAGTAGCATTGAACCCGTCACCAAAACTGTTCCTAGCTGAGACATGCGCTGTTGCAAAGGTGTCGGTTCACTTTCCACCCCTTGTAGCATCTGGGCAATTTTCCCCAGTTCCGTATTCATCCCAGTACCAGTAACTAGGACTTTACTTCTGCCTTGGACAACTTCAGTTCCCTGAAAAACTAAATTAATGCGATCGCCTATGGGAGTATCTTCCGATAGCTCCACCTCTACGGTTTTATTGACAGCATTAGCTTCCCCAGTCAGTGCAGATTCTCTGACCTGCAAATTCGATGCCTCGATTAGCCTACCATCTGCTCCAACTTGTACCCCAGCTTCCAGCAACATGATGTCCCCTGGCACAAGCTGTGGACTGTCTATCTCTAAGGTACGACCATCCCGCAGCACTCGTACCTTAGGGGATGCCATATTTTTCAGGGCTGCTAGGGCTTTTTCAGCACGGCTTTCCTGGAGATACCCGAGGATGCCATTGAGAATCACGATTGATAGGATAGCAATCGTATCTTTGAAGGGGAATTCACTGGCCTTTTCTGAGGCTTGTTGCAGATTGATCAGATCTAAAATACCGGAAACTATTGCTACCGCAATCAACATCAGCAGCATGATGTCCTTGAATTGATCAAAGAACATTGCCCAGGAACTGCGCTTTTCTTTTTCCTCTAGTTCATTTAAGCCATAGTATTGTAAGCGCTGTGATACCTGTTGAGAGGTCAAACCGACTTGAGGGTCACAGCCGGATTGTGCTAAAGAATTTTCGACAGATTGAGTGTACCACGCTTTTAACGGGTCAGGCAATAAATTAGAATGGGTCAATGGATTCACCGGGAATGTTTGCTTTTAAATGATATTCATTCGATCATAAAAATTTCCTAGGGAGTTTGGAAACCAACACTATAATCGAATCTAGCGCAACAAAATAGCACCAGATGCAGCAAGTGAAGATCTGTTGTTAAAAGTCTGTATTATAAAGATAGGCAGTTGGCGCTAATCCTAGTAATTTAGTCCGTATTTGATCAGGTTTTATTTACTGTTGAAGGTCAACGACGGTTGACTATTAACGGTAATCGTCAGAGTTGAAATAATTTAATCTAGGGTTTATCATACCTATGAGGTACAGAGTTTTTTTTCCTTATTACCTATTAGCAGCTCCGAAGCTCTTTGTTCCCTGTTCCCTAAAACCCAAAAATTTGTACCTCATGAGGAAATATAATTGCTATATTGGTTAATATTGATAGCGAACATTGAAGTAGAAGCCCTCATCCTGGGCATTGTTACTGCGATCATCCAAATCAACCAGAGGAATGCCATAGTCAAGTCGCAGATTAAGCCCTGTCACTGGCTGTACAATTAGCCCTAAGCCAATACCCGCTAAAAAGCGTTGTGACGGTAACGTATTAGGATTGTCAGGGTTATTCCAGACATAACCCATGTCGAAAAACGGAATTAGTTGTAATGCGGGGTCATCGTCTACGTCTCGATGTAACGTGATACGGTCTTCAATAGACAACCGTACTCCATTGTCCCCTGCTCTGATATTTTGACGGTAGCCCCTCAGGGATTGACCACCCCCAAGCAAAAATTGTTGGGGAGGCAATAGGCTATTGGGAGTAAGCTGAACTTCGGTTCCCATAATTAAGAAATTATCCTCTGATAGAATCTGCAACCGCTGTACTTGACCTACCCAGCGAAAAAAGCGCCCATCAGGTATAGGGTCGGGGTTGATAGTGGCATCAAACCAGCCAGTGCCAAGACTCAAAAGCGATCGCAAAAACCAAGTTCCCTCCAAATCCCGACGTAGATACTCTTGTTCAAACTTAATCACGCTCAGGGTAGTCGAGCCATTTTGATCTGGACCAAAGCCAAACCCAAGAGGCTCATCACCCAAAAAAGTCTGACCATCTCTGTAGCTGAATCCTAGAGACAGAGCAAATTCTTCCCGAGGTGTGCGGTACAACGGCTGACGAAATCGAAGTTCATATAGCTCAGATTCTCCCTCAATATCAAAAACATTGAATGGTGCTTGAGTCACCCGATTACGGTCGATCACTGTTCGCAGTTCTAAGGTACCATTTCGGGGATTGAGGGGAAAGCGATAGCCAATATCAAAAATATTAGACCCCCCAGTGGTCGAACGGCGATAAGTGAAAGAAATTTCATCCCCATTGCCAGTTAGGTTGAGATGCCGAAGATTAAAGCTCATTCGTTCAGAACCAATACTAGGAGGTGAGTAGTTATCAACCCCTACACTGCCTTCAAAGGGATTAGCTTCCACAACACGAACAATCAGAATGCTTTGTCCGACTTTTGTTCCTTTCCGCAGGCTGGCTTCTATACTTTCCAACTTTGGGTCAAGCCGTAACAATCGTAATTGGTTTTCTAATTCAGTAGTATTGAATGGTGTTCCAGTACCTAACTGGACACGGCTGCGGATATAGTTGGCATTTAGTCGGCGTGTTCCTTCAACTTCGATCTTTTCGATACCCCCTTCTAGAACACGAATTGTAACAATGCCCTTGTTAATGTCAATGGTTTGCTCAGCGAGAATTGCTCTAGTGTTAATATAGCCTTGCTTGAGGTAAAGCGTAGTAATAGCATCCGCGACTTCTCTTAGTTGCTCAATAGTCAGGGAGCGTCCTTGATAAGGTTGTATGATCTGCTTAAACTGCTCTGGTGAAAAGATGGTGCTGCCAATGACTTCAATTTTATCTACTTGAATTGTTTGAGAGTAAAAATCAGTTAGTGTAGCCGGTGTATTGGGTTTATTCTCTAGTATAAATGGTTGTTCTGAATCTGATAGTATGGGCGGTAATCGTTCACCTATCAGATTTTGATAATTTCCATCAACCAATTGTCCTGAATCCTGATCGATTTTCTTCTTCTGCTGGTTAACCAGAAGGTTAGTTGTGCTTAGAGATCTATGATTGCTTGGCAAAGAGGTTAGGGTTACTGCTAGGGCATCATTACAACTGGTATAGGCAATTATTAAATACAACGGTGTAATTTTATTTGATATAATTATTTTTAATAAATACTTTATAAGCACAATTTTAATTAACATCTGATGCCAAAGCAATCCGATCTTCGAGCGCATCGGGTTTTTTATTCTCCTTGGGTGGGGATATCTAGGGATTTTGGTTGACAACGAATGGTCCAAACGTAAACGCCACTAAAAAGCCTAACCCTGATTAGTTCAAAAATTACAAAAAACTATCACCATCGTCTCTCGCAGTTATAGCTTATATCAAATTTGTTTAATTACCCATAATCAAAATCTCTTCCCTGTCTAACCCTGTGGTGGGTTTTCCGGTGTCAGTCTAGCCCTTGCGTATTCAACAGGCGCGCACAAAGAGCGAATTCAATTCTTAATGGGTCAAGCACACCTATTAACTCTTGGCAAAAAAATCCCTTGGCTAGTGTCGGGGGTTAGTGAACAGTAGGTAAAAGTATCACAAAGGTTGCCAAAGCCTCAAGTAATTTGCTATAGTTTAACTATGATATTAGTGCCAAGACCTTGTCTTAATTAAAAATTCCCGAAAACCAAGGGTTTTGTAGTGACATTGGATCTGGTTCTAGAAATTTAACGGCGCACGAGGAATATTTCTTCGTGAAGCGCGGAGATACCCCCTGGCTGAGCAATCAGCTTGCATTGGCGGGCTAAAGTTTATCTTGGTAGACTTTGGTAGCTAAAAAGTATCGGAACTCTTTAGAAGTATGAAGTGTGAATTCTCAGCTTATTATACGGAAATACTAGTTCTTGAACTATATAGCAATAGTTAGTAAGTACCTACACAAAATTAATTTCCTACTCTCAATCTCTGTAACCCTTACATTGTAAGGGTTTTAGTTTTGGTAAATGTGTAATTAATTTTGTGCACCTGCTTATATCGCTATACAAACTAGTAGATAAACTGTAGCTTTTAATACAATTTATCTTGAAAACTATAAAATTATATAATAATAGCATATTTATTTATAACAAGCGTGAATTTATTACTGTTCCGCACTTGTTATGGTAACAAAGCAGTTCAATCATCCTGATTGCCTTACTGGGAATTGCTTGATCGCCTAATTTTTGCCCTTGAAAAGCCGCTCAGAAACAAGCAATGAAAATCACAAAGATGGCAGGATTTAGATGATGGCAGAACTTTGTCGTGCAACGAGAGCCCAATAGTCTTTGTCATACCAATGGTCTCCTACCATAGAAGCAGAGGCTTTGCGATGCAAAAGCTGATTTGGCTTACCCCACCCAACTTATCAAATATCAGTGAAAATTATGGGTGGGGACTGCACTCAATAATTTTGTTCAATTGAACACCATATCAGTATGAGATGATGGAGTCTTACGGATGAACTTCATCTGAATTGAGCGAGTTTGCTTGCCATCCGCTGACACTGCCATGATTGGGTAGTCAATCAAAGCATCCTGCAAAGACATTTGGAAGCAGAAGGTACCGTCTGGGTTAATCTTGACCGGAAGTCCATCAATAGTAACGGAAGCATCAGGATCAGTGGTACCATGGATAGTTAGATCAGAATCTGCAACTAACAACAATTCCAGAGAAGGAGCGAAGGGAGCAGAATCCCTCAAAGCAGCTCCCGACATATTTGGAGAAACCAACTTACCAATACCCGAAGGGAAAGCATTGGAAGTTATTGCTGACCTTGGAACTTGCTGCATAGAACTATAAAGAGAACCAGCTACTGCCTGAGATTCCCCAGATTGAGTTATGCCAAATATTTCGCCATAGATAGGGGGATTAGGCATTTCCGAGCTACTATCATTAGCTGTTTGGCTAGGTGGCACAAGTTTTAGAACAGTCTTACCCTGTAAATTATCATTCCAGTTAACCGTGATGAATTTGTCTTCCATCCATTTAGAGGGATAGGCTGGGGGGGCATGGATAGGTGCTGAACGAGCTAGAACTAGCCATTGACCATCTTCACAGCGATAACCAATCTCAACTACATAGTCGCGATCGCTAACTGGCATGGGTAGATACCATTCTCGCGCTAGCTCATCACAGGGATATTCTTGGATACTATGGGGATTTTGATCATCGAGTTTGATTGCAGTAACATCATAGAGCCTTAGAGCGAGTTGTTGACCTCCCTGAGAGCGCAGTTCTTTTTTATGTTCATTTGGAATATCCCAATAAGCATAAGACCAATGTGGATCACGAGGCATTAGGACAATCTGGCTTTCACCATAACCTTCTGGTAGCTCTGCTAATCCCTCATCAACCGAAACTAGACTATCACTAGTCGGCTCTTCTTGATCTAATTCAAACTGGGTTGATTCGTCCTTTGCTTGTGCCTCAATTATCGGCGATGGAGTGGTAGACCTTTTGTGACGTTCTATTGCTTGAATTTCCGCCAATAAGCGTGCTTTACGCATTCTGCTGTATCGAGATATACTATATTCACTTGCCACTCTACGTAATTGCCGTAAAGTCATTTCTTCTAGGGGAGTTCCTTCTTTTGCCATGATTTATTTTCTATACGTTGTTAGGTTGGCTGATAGATTACTGATGTCAATCTTGAGGTGTGACCCTAGGCCGCGAGGGATTGCTCGCGGCCTAGGAGGCGCGCACAAAGAGCGCATTTAATTTTTCAGGTGCGACCCGTGGCGAATTTAATTCTTAATGGTAAGAGCGCACCTAAGGGTCAAGCACATCTAATTAAAAAGAGTTTTGGTTGCTATGAAACTTACCTAAAGTCAGATCTGACTAAAGTTTTTATCCTTCTTGATTCCCAGATTTTCAAGGCGCGCGCCTTGAGGGAAATTACCCGTCTACTGCTTATTCGAAACTTCAGTTATTTTTTATACCTAAAATATGGTAAAGTCAGCCATCGATAATTTGGTTAAATACTAACAAAGCCACATTTTTATGGAATCCTCTGAGCAACTATATATAACAAGAAATTTTTTAGTCAGGTCAAGGGTGAAATCAGCCGATTTTCGGTAAATTCACGCATTTGTCAGAAAAGTGGGACTCAAAATGTCATGAAACTGTTACATCACTCCTCACGACTTAGGACTTCAGTCATCAATATTATCAACTTAGGCACCATAAACGATCTGTAGCCAAGAAAGATAAAACTCTGATCTACTTATCATTGAAATTCCTTATTAATCATTTATCTCTCAGGCTTGATGATATGCAACACTATATGAATACTTTCCTCAGCGGTGAGCTAAGCGTGGCAAGCCAAAGCTAATCGCATCATCAATCATCGACAGGAACAATCATTAGTTTTCCCTTTTCTTTTCGACAGCAATTGACTGGTCAGATATGTTTTTAGTTATCTTACCATCCAACCTTTAATTAACCACTGACCCCCTTGGCGTACTAAGTCATACTTGACTCTTAAGTTGTCATTACTCGAAGCTGCCGGACTCAGCATACCATCTTGATATACCTTTGCTTCCTCCTTGACCGCAGCATCTATCACAGCTTGATTAGGATTCGATGTGTTAGTCTCAACTGAGTTAATTTTGACGCTGTGCTTGTAGATCCGGTAAGAGTTTTTGGCTTTAGCCGCTTTAGCACTTTTGAGCCAGACAGACAGAGCTGGCTCAGCTAAGATTTTATTAAGTTGCCCTACGTCATGTTTTGGTCCAAAGGCAACTTTCTTAGTGTTTAGCCAGGTTTCGATGACTTGCTGAGCCGTTTCTTGATTTAGAGGACCACTGGGAGCAATGAGCGCACTGCCGCTCGGAGGAATCGGGACTGGAGGTTGGTCAAGCTGCACAAAAAGTTGTTCTCCCTCTAAGGGTGGTTTTGAAAAACTTTTAAGAGCTTTATTGAGCAAAATCAGCAGGATGCCCAGTCCTAGCAAACCTAAAACACTCAGGAAAATCAGACGTCTTAGTTTAGTCCCTGGTTTGAATCGCTCTGGTGAATGTTCAATACGATCAGGGGATGAATTATCCAGACTGCTCCGCTGACTTGAGGAATCTTTGACCAAAGGAGCGCCTCTAGACCACCCACCTGAGGTGGTTGAATTTTGACTATCCAGGGTTTTGCCTGACTTGCCCCTACCCATAAAGCTACCTAAGGACTGACGCCTACGACGCCTTCCATGACTCCGCAAGCCTGTTGTGTTTGACTCTAAGTCTTGAGAGGTTTGTGGTTCTGAGCCATTTGATGAGTGGGATATCCCTTGACCTGTAGGGAAGGTTGATACCCCATTAGTGCTTAAGCGATCGCTATTGACCCGGCTTTGACTAACACCGTTTCCCAACGCCTCACCTGGCCACCTTGAACCCACCGTCACTGGTTCTGCCGTTGTCTGTGAGCCTTGGCCATTGCTTAGTCTATCTTGCCCCAGGATGCTTTTAGAAGAGCCTACTGTTGCATAGCTGGTGGTTTGGGAAGGTACAACCGTCCACTGATTGCTAGTTTCCTCAGATGAATCTGGTAAATTTTCTAGATAGGCTTGTACTTGATCATCAGCAAAGTATTCCTTCAAAGAGACCTTTTGGTTTGCCAAATCCCGGAAGTGGGGAAATACAGATTCTTGTAGCCAACGCTCTCCGTACAGGCATAATCCTGGCAATAAGTCTGGGGAATTTTGAGAATGTTCCCGAATGAAAGCTAGAGGTTCGTATTCCTGGCTCAGTTCCAAGGCACGACTGGCTTCTTCTGTTTGGCCAAGAAGCAGAGCACAAACCCCTTGTTCTAGGTGAACATCCTGCCGCTTTCCCAAACGCATCAGCATTTTCTTGGCACGAGCAATCAAAGCCGGTTGTCTGTGGGCAAATCCCCTTGCTAGTAAGGCGTAAACAGCTAGGTATGTAGCAACAGCTGAAGGGCGTCGTGCTTCAGCTTCAAATAATGTTTGCTGTTGGTTGGAGGTAAGATAGCCTCGTAACTGTTGGATAAAGCGGAGAAAGTCATCAATCCCTAAACCAGATTGGTCATTACCAGTGCCATCTATGCCTCGGCGCTCCTGTAACATTTCTTGTAGCAAGCGCAAGCCTTTGCGTCGCTCAATGGCTTTGTCTTCTGGCAGGGCTAATAATTCTAAAATCCGATAAGGCCGAAGTTTATAGAGGTCTGCTTGGATTTCCCCTCGAACACTCGGAAATAAGCCTTCTTGTAGGAGTAATTTTTGTCCAGTTTCTAGGGACATAGCTGCGTTTTCATACTCTCCTTGCTGCCATTCCTCTCGACCTAGCTCTAAGCAGGCTATAGCTAAGGTCAAAACTATGTCGGGTCGAACAAGTTGGGGATCACCCAATTTACCCTGACTTAATCCAAGGCTGTTACTTTTTTCCAGTAACGGTTGCGCCAGTTTTATAATCAGCTCATATTCCCCAAGTTCTTGAAGAATCAGTAAGCTTCCGAGTAATTGATCGTTATCAATTTCAATGGTGGGAGTGTGAGCTTCGACGGTTTCACCTGTTACTGTTTGATTAGTACCAGGAGCACTCGCCAGTGATGGGTGTTGCTCTTGGAGTTGATAAGCTTTGGAAATTAATGCAGCATCGTAATTCTCTCTTGTGTCAGGGTCACTCAAAACCCCGTAGGCTTTTTCAAGGAGTGTTTTACGAGAGGCTATTGCTGCTTCCGAATATTCTCGGCGCGGTAGTTGTAAGGTACGATCACGATAGGCTTGGCTGAGCTGTTGGGCTGTAGCCTGAATCGGCAATCCTAGTATGCGGTAGTAATCGAGCGGAATGCGCACGGTTCACTTCCCCAGCTTTTCGAGCAACTGAATGAGTTGATGATAGCCCATATCGTACTCCCTAAACTGGCTATAGCTATTTATCTGTCACTTTAAAAGACACAGTATCGCAGCTAACCGGTTTTGTCGAGTCCCTAAACACTATTAATTCTAGCAACTAGGGTGGATCATCTTCTTTTATTAACTTTAATTAAAGTAAACAGTAAAGGAGTAGTGTGATTTTAAGTCAAGTCAACTTGACCTAACTATCCCCTATAGGCTTTACCTAGAAGATAAATTCTGGAAGCTAAATCCTGTAGGGTTGAGTAAAACTTTATAATAGCTTTGCTTAAATTGGCTAAACAAGTAGTTTGGCTAAATGCCAGTATAGTGTTGGGACAAGTATAGGACAAATTAATGGCTCAGGAAAGAACTTTACCTAAAGTAGAGGACTACATACCTATTACTAGCGCAGAAGGATTACTCCTTTACGAGGATATGATGCTCGGGCGCTTGTTTGAGGACAAATGTGCTGAAATGTACTATCGCGGCAAAATGTTTGGTTTTGTCCACCTCTACAATGGTCAAGAGGCCGTGTCAACAGGAGTCATCAAGGCGTTGCGTAATGGTGAAGACTTTGTTAGTAGCACCTATCGTGACCACGTCCATGCCTTAAGTGCAGGAGTGCCAGCACGGGAAGTGATGGCAGAGTTATTTGGCAAAGCAACAGGCTGCAGCAAGGGACGCGGTGGTTCAATGCATATGTTCTCACAAGAACATAATCTCCTGGGAGGCTATGCCTTTGTAGCTGAGGGGATTCCCGTTGCCACGGGTAGTGCTTTCCAAAGTAAATACCGTCGCGAAGCCTTGGGTGATGAGAGTGCTGATCAAGTCACCGCTTGCTTTTTCGGTGATGGAGCTTGCAATAATGGTCAGTTCTTTGAATGTTTGAATATGGCAGCCCTTTGGAAACTGCCCGTTATCTATGTCGTGGAAAACAACAAGTGGGCAATTGGGATGGCTCATGAACGGGCAACATCCCAGCCAGAAATTTATAAAAAAGCCAGTGTATTCGGCATGGCTGGAGTAGAAGTCGATGGCATGGATGTAATGGCTGTCAGAACTGTTGCCCAAGAAGCGATCGCTCGGGCTCGTGCAGGAGAAGGCCCAACCCTGATTGAAGCCCTGACCTACCGCTTCCGAGGTCACTCTCTGGCTGATCCTGATGAACTCCGCTCCAAAGAAGAGAAGGAATTCTGGTTAACTCGCGATCCCATTAAAAAGATGGCAAGTTACCTGACAGAAAATAATCTAGCTACTCCCGAAGAACTCAAAGCCATTGAGAAAAAAATCCAGGAAGTGATTAATGATGCAGTTGAGTTTGCCCAATCCAGTCCTGAACCTGACCCTAGTGAACTATATCGCTATGTTTTTGCTGAAGATTAATTAACTGAATTAGGAAGTGTGAACTATGAAATACTTCACACTTTCTTAGTTACGGTCTCAATCTTAGGAGTGCCATCGGCTGGTACCCAGGCAATGTAGGTGATACCGTGACCCAGGGCGTATTCTCTAATTTGTGCTGGTGAGCGTCCCCCTAAATCCATTTCTACCCTGACCAAATCCTCAGAATCTCTAAGTTTTTGGGCATAGGTAAAAGCAATTGCCTCAGCTTCGGGCAATTCTGGCACGACTAACCAATCACTAGCTGGTGTGCGGCTGGGTAGTTGATTGCTCGACAGTAAGACATAATGAAGGTCTTCTAGGTTGAGGCAAAAACCAATTCCAGGGTAGTTTTCTCCTTGAGGATGATATAAACTCAGCAATTGATCGTACCGCCCTCCCTGACCTATCACTCGGCTAGAGCCCTCGCTACTACTGACTACTTCAAAGACAATACCAGTGTAATAGTCAAAGGTTTGTACTAATGTCAGGTCAAGAACGATCGGTAAGGGGCTAGGGGAACTACTATTTAAAAGTTCCATCAGGGATTTGAGATTGGTCACAATCTCATGTTCTGATGAGTCTAAATCCAAGCTAGCAACCTTTTGCAAAACATCAGCAGGGTCTCCCCTCAGGTCAAACAGAAACAATGCCCGCTCTCGTAATTCTGGAGATAGAGGTAACGTTTCTAGGCTAACCCGGTCAAGATAGGCAATGGATTGACGAACCTTTTCTTGTATAGGTTTGGGGAACGGAGACAAAAGCGATCGCGTTAGCCGAGCTTCCCCCAAAATCAGGTGCCATGGTTGTAACCCTAAATGATTAAGACAATCGGCTAACAACAGCAGAATTTCCCCATCTGCCAACAGCCCGCCAACTCCCAATAATTCTACCCCCGACTGGTAAAACTCTAGTTGACGTCCGTGGTGACCTATAGTTGGTCTGCGAAATACATTGGCATTGTAATAGAGTCGCTGGGGTAAAGATAGGCAGGCTTCACTATTACTGCCAGCAATACGACTAACCATTGCTCTGGCTATGGATGCCGTTAATTCTGGACGCAGCCCCAGCGTTCCTTCCTCAGCATCGTGCAACTGAATAACCGTAGAACGTTCGACAGCTCCTCCTGCCATCAGAGTATCCAACCATTCTAGGGTTGATGTGATAATCCGGTGGTAACTCCAGCGGTGAAATACTTGCTGTAAGTGGTTAGCAATCCAGCGTTTTTGGGTAACTTCTAGGGGGAGTAAATCCCTTGCCCCTGGGGGTGGTTGATGAATCATTACTTTTTCTTTCCACCAAATAAACCACCAAATAACCCACCAGTATTAGATTTATTGGACGGTTTCCCTTTAGCTGCTTCAGGAGACACCTTTGACTGGTTACCGCCACTTTTCAGGGTGAATTCATTGATAACCTGTTTAGCCTTCAATGCTCTTTCGTTCTGAGGATTCAATTGCAACGCCTTATTAATGTGTACTTTAGCCATTGTCCCCTTATTTTGCTTCAAATAAGCAATTCCCAATAAACTATGGCAGTCGCTATTGTTTTGGTCCAACTTGAGAGCTTCTCGTAACTCCAGAACTGCCGCAGCAAAATTGTTCTTGACCAAATATCCTTCAGCACGTCGGATATAGCTATCCACTCGTGATACTCCCTTAGGCCCAACCGACTCTCCCTGTGATGTGCCAGCGGTACTAGTCTGACTCTTTGGCTGGGTCACACCAGTTGCTTTAGTTTTAACAGGGGTTGAAACAGGAGTTTTCACCGTTTGGCCCTTACTACTTTTACACATCAGATAAACTAGGTTAAGTTCACTGATTTCGGCAATTTTTGCCAACGCTTTGTCAAGGGCTTGGTATTGCTCTGATGCTAGGTGGTCAACTGAGCTTCTGTAAAGATTATCTAAATTTGCCCCTGCTTGTAATAATTGCTTAGCCGTTACGCTAGCTAGGGAAATTTTATCTCCTTGAGCCCCTAAGCGCTTACTCAAGTGGCTTAGACTAGCAGCATAGTCACGATGACCTCTAGAGAGCTGTTCATAAGCGGGATTAACCAGCCGTGTTAACAGCAGATTTGCTTGTTTTTTTTCCGCTTCGGTACTGGCTTTGCAACTGTCGGGATGCAAACGTCTAGCAATTTGAAGGTAGCGTTGACGGACTGCCTTAACATTCGCATCAACCGGAATTCCTAAAACTGCGTGGTAGTCAGTGAAATCAAGCTTGAAGAGTCCGTATTCAATTTTCAAAGACATAGGCAACTGTCCCATCTCAACTGCTGCAAGGCTCGTTTCTAGTATCTCTTAGATTAGAGAATCTAGGTTTGTTTGGGTAATAAAAAGCAGCTGCTTCGTTGAAGAAGCAGCTGTAAATAGCTAATGGTGCGACCATAATGCGCACCGCGTCGGCTTTGCCGAAAGGCGCGCGCAAAGCGGTGCGAATTTAATTCTTAATGGTAAGAGCGCACCTATAGTGCAATTAGAGTACTTTAATTAATTCCGTAGGCTTTAGTAATCAAAATCTCCACCCATACCAGCACCAGCAGGAGCATTGTCCTTAGGCTCAGGCTTTTCTACCACAATACACTCAGTGGTCAAGACCATACCTGCGATGGAAGCGGCATTTTGGAGAGCAGAACGAGTTACCTTAGCTGGGTCAACGATTCCAGCTTCAAACATATCTACAAACTCACCATTGGAAGCATTGTAGCCAACGTTAAATTCTTTTTCTTTAACTCGCTCAGCGATCACCGCACCATTTTGACCAGCGTTCTGGGCAATTCGCTTCAGAGGTGCAGACAAGGCACGAGAAACAATCATAGCACCAGTAAGTTCTTCAGCCTTTAGGTTCTCGTTTGCCCAAGTTTCTAGGTCAGGAGTCAGGTGAGCTAATGTTGTGCCACCACCAGGGACAATACCTTCTTCCACAGCTGCCTTGGTAGCGTTGATGGCATCTTCCAAACGCAGCTTGCGGTCTTTCATTTCCGTTTCTGTCGCAGCACCCACTTTAATCACTGCGACACCACCAGCCAGCTTAGCTAATCGCTCTTGCAGTTTTTCTTTGTCGTAGGAAGAATCGCTTTCGTCCATCTGACGGCGGATTTGCTCACAACGAGCCTTGACTGCATTTTCGTTACCTTCAGCAACGACAGTAGTGTTGTCCTTAGTGATGGTCACACGACGGGATTTACCCAGCATTTCCAGCTTGGCGTTGTCAAGCTTTAGACCTGCATCTTCAGTGATTACTTGTGCACCAGTTAGAGTAGCAATGTCCTCCAGCATAGCCTTACGGCGATCGCCAAACCCAGGAGCCTTGACAGCTGCCACATTCAAAACACCCCGTAGGCGGTTGACCACCAAGGTGGCCAGGGCTTCTTTCTCAATGTCCTCAGCAATAATCAGCAACGGCTTGCCGGAACGAGCCACTTGCTCAAGTACTGGCACAAGGTCTTGTACCAGGGTAATTTTCTTGTCAGTGAGGAGCAGGTGAGGTTCTTCTAGAACTGCTTCCATCCGCTCAGTGTCAGTAGCAAAGTAGGGAGAGATATAGCCTTTGTCAAAGCGCATCCCTTCAGTAATTTCTAGTTCAGTGGTCATAGACTTCCCTTCTTCAAGAGAAATCACACCCTCTTTGCCAACTTTGTCCATTGCGTCAGCAATCATCTGACCAACGGTCTCATCGTTACCCGCAGAGATAGAACCAACTTGGGCAACGGCTTTAGAATCTTCTACTGAACGGGCATGTTCAGCAATCTTGTCCACCAAAAACGCAGTAGCTTTATCAATACCACGCTTCAACGCGATTGGGTTAGCACCCGCAGCAACGTTGCGCAAGCCTTCTTTAACCACAGCATGAGCTAGTACCGTAGCGGTTGTAGTGCCATCACCAGCAGCATCATTGGTTTTGGAAGCTGCTTGCCGAATCAGAGAAACACCAGTATTTTCAATGTGGTCTTCCAGTTCAATCTCTTTAGCAATGGTGACACCGTCATTAACAATTTGAGGAGCACCAAACTTCTTCTCTAACACTACGTTGCGACCTTTTGGTCCAAGGGTGACAGCTACAGCTTCAGTCAGAGTGTCCATTCCCTTTTCTAGGGCGCGACGAGCATTTTCGTTGTAAATAATGCGCTTAGCCATAGGTTTTGAATTCAGTTCCTAAGGGTTATTAAGGTTGAAGGTAAAAGGTTAAAGGTAAAAGGTTGAAAATTTAAGGGTTCAACTTGTTTGCCTTCAAGGTGTTAGCTGACGACTGCCAAGATGTCTTTCTCTGACAACAAAACGTACTCTTCGTTGCCTAACTTAATATCGGTACCAGCGTACTTTGAGTAAAGTACCTTGTCCCCTACTTTGACTTCGAGAGCCGCGTGAGAACCATCATCGTTGCGCTTGCCAGGTCCGGTGGCTACAATTTCCCCAACTTGAGGCTTTTCCTTAGCGTTATCCGGTAGTAGGATACCCCCAGCAGTTTTTTCTTCAGCGGCGCTTACCTTAACAAAAACTCGATCTCCTAAGGGCTTAACGGTGGAAACACTCAGAGTTACAGCTGCCATATCAGTTTTTCCTCTCTACTTCATCTGAGCCGATTTAGCACTCTCAGCTCCTGAGTGCTAATTTACTCAAAATCAGCAGGAGATGGCAATAAATACCTCTGTACGGGTTCCCGAACTCATGGCAGGTTAAGAGATGGCGAATGCACGGATGATATAGCTTTGAGTTATTCTCTGTGTATCCCTATGAGTATGCTGTCGCTTATACCTGTTTCATTGAAGGCTTGACCTTAGTCCCAGGAATTCCTCAAAAGAACAGAACTGCAACCAATGGACTGCTGATCACTGATAACTCAAACAAGCAAATAGATATAACAACTATATTCTTACTCTCGCCCTTTCCACTCATCCTGACAAAGCCCTAAAACTCATGCCAGCAGACAAAACTGAGCCCTCAGCTACCCAAGCATCTAATTCTGATAATTCGGAAATTTCTGACACTTCGACTTTCGTTGTATCAGAGCAAAGTCCCCTAGCTGCTAACGTAAAGAGCTTAGGACTTAATCAAATTCAGCGTCACATTTTCCTGTGTGCTGATCAAACTAAACCCAAATGCTGCTCAAAAGAAATTAGCCTTGAATCCTGGGAATATCTCAAAAAACGCCTTAAAGAACTAAAACTAGACCAGCCAAAGGATGTTCAAGCAAGTTACATTTTTCGTACCAAGGCTAATTGTCTGCGAGTCTGCACCTCTGGTCCTGTCATGGTAGTTTACCCAGACGGTGTTTGGTATCATAGTGCTACCCCTGAGGTGATTGAACGGATTATTCAAGAGCATATTATTGGCAACCAAGTTTTAGAAGACTATGCTTTTTTAGTTCATCCTTTGCCAGAAACTCTTCAAGCATCTGCTTCAGACTACCAGGCAATGGCAGCAGATCGTCCGCAACCCCAACCAGGTTAACATCTAGCGTAGTCATAAACCCGACTTTTGCAACCGATGCGGGTTCTAAAATTACTGATTTAGTGAGCCTCAGGTTCCAGGGGCAAAGTTCAAGTTACCTCTTTTCCTTACCAACCCTAATTATGGTGAGGTAGGATTATTGGTTGGAGAGTTAAAGCAGCTTGGTAACTTCCAGGCATTAGAAAAGGCAAAAGGCAAGAGGAACTACCACTATTTACGAAAATTAAGCAAGCAAAGTATAAGAAACGTTACAGTTATGAAGGACAATGCTGTAAGAGAGCAAAAGAAACTGCTGCTGATTGATGATGACCCTAACCTGATATTACTAGTGAAGGACTACCTCGAGTTTCGGGGATACCAAGTGGTTACTGCTGAACATGGAAAAGAAGCTCTGGACATTTTAGAGCAAGATATTCCTGATATGATTATCTGTGACGTAATGATGCCAGAGATGGACGGCTATACCCTGGTCGAAAAGGTCAGAGATGATTCTCGCACCAGCTGGATTCCCATACTATTTCTCTCAGCCAAGGGTCAAAGCCAAGATCGAGTAAAGGGACTCAATAAGGGTGCGGATGTTTATATGGTGAAGCCTTTTGAGCCAGAAGAACTGGTAGCACAGGTGGAATCCTCCCTCAAACAAGCTTCTCGTCTAATCCTTCATTCAGGTTCTGGTCCAGACAGCACACCCAAAATTAAGGTTCCTTATGATGTTGAGTTGACTCCTACTGAGCTAAAAGTTGTCCAGTTTGTGGCAAGAGGTATGGCAAATCGGGAAATTGCTCAGAAACTGAATGTTTCTCAGCGTACCATAGAAAGTCACGTATCGAACATGCTAGGTAAAACTGGTCTCCATAACCGTACTGAATTAGCCCGTTGGGCAATTGAAAATAGTATGGCATAAAGCTCCATACGTTGATTGGTAAATCCTAGAAAGCCAACCTTGACCGTTCACTAATCACACAAGGACTAAGCTCGTGAGCCCAGAAACTATTGTTAACAATCCCTCGCCACCGGCAGATTTAGCTCCGGCTGGGGGTGCGCTTTATGACCTAACAGAATTCGATGCTAGGGTCATGAAAACCTATGGACGCTTTCCTATTGCCTTAGAGCGGGGAGCAGGTTGCCATGTCTGGGATACTTCGGGGCGAGACTATCTTGACTTTGTGGCAGGGATTGCTACCTGTACCTTAGGTCATGCTCACCCAGTTGTGGTAGAAACGGTAATTAAGCAAATCCAAAAGCTAAACCATGTTTCCAATCTCTACTACATTCCAGAGCAAGGGGCATTAGCGAAGTGGCTCATTGACCATTCTTGTGCAGAACGAGTATTTTTCTGTAACTCGGGAGCGGAGGCTAATGAAGCTGCTATCAAACTGGCACGGAAATATGGCCACACTGTTCTCGAGATTGAACAGCCAGTGATTTTGACCGCTCAAGCTAGTTTCCATGGGCGAACCTTGGCAACAATCACAGCTACTGGCCAGCCTAAGTACCAAAAAAACTTTGACCCCTTGGTACCTGGCTTCGAGTACGTACCCTACAACGATATTCAGGCATTGGAAAATGCGATCGCAGATATTGATGAGGGAAATCGGCGGGTAGCAGCAGTGATGCTCGAACCATTGCAGGGAGAAGGGGGTGTTCGCCCAGGAGACCTAGACTACTTCCAGCAAGTTAGAAAGATCTGTGATGAAACTGGCATCCTGCTGATTCTAGATGAAGTTCAGGTTGGTATGGGTCGCACTGGTAAATACTGGGGCTATCAGAATCTGGGAATAGAACCAGATATCTTCACCAGTGCTAAGGGATTGGCTGGTGGCATTCCCATTGGAGCGATGATGTCTAAGAAATTCTGTGATATCTTCCAACCGGGAGAGCACGCTAGCACCTTTGGTGGTAATCCCTTTGTCTGTGCAGTTGCCCTATCTGTAGGAAAAACCTTGGAACAGGAGAACATTTTGCACAATGTTCAGGTGCGGGGTCAGCAGCTGCGCACCAGACTATCAGCGATCGCTGATAACTATCCCGAAGTGATTGAAGAAGTGCGAGGCTGGGGTTTAATTAATGGGCTTGAACTGAAATCAAATATTGATCTAACTTCCATCGATGTAGTTAAAGCTGTGATGGAACGGGGTTTGTTGTTGGTACCAGCAGGACCAAAGGTAGTTCGCTTTGTTCCACCCCTAATTGTCTCAGCTGAGGAAGTTGACCAAGCGGCTCTGATCCTAGAGCAAGCCTTACAAGCTTTAGCTTAACCGTCAACCCTCAACCATCAACTATCAACAATCTCGATAATCTTGACGTTAACTTGACCCTCACCTAACTGAAGTTGTAGTTCGTCTCCAGGAGCCAAATGCCCTGTAGACGAAGCAATGGTTCCGTCTGCGGTGCGCACTAGTGCATAGCCTCGTTGTAGGACTTTTTGAGGGTCAAGGCTATTGAGCTTTTCCTTGAGAAGTTGACAGTGCTGGATCCCTTGGCTCAAAAGCTTTGATGTCACTTGTAACAATCGCTGATGCTGGAATTCAATCCCATTTTGTTGCTGGTGTAGTTGTTGGTCTAGAGCTAGGTGTCGCAATCGTGTTCGTAGATGGTGCAGTTTATGGCGAGATGCCTCTGTGATTTGACTCACCGCTTGATAAAGGGTAGTCCGCCGTTGTTGATGTTGAGCATAAAGGGTGATCAGTTCTGGTACAGCTTGTTCCGCTGCTGCTGTAGGGGTGTGAGTACTGTAGTCAGCTACTAAGTCAGCTAAGGATTCATCCCGTTGATGACCAATACCGGTGATCACCGGTATTGAGCATTTAGCAATTGCTCGAACTACCCGTTCATCATTGAAACAAGCTAAATCCTCTGATGCTCCACCCCCCCGAGCTAATATCAGTAGTTTGGCTCTGCCATCCCGCTCGACTCGATCAATAGCGTTAACTATTGATGCGATCGCAAGTTTCCCCTGAACCTGAGCCGGTGAAAACAAGACTCGTAAACCAGGATACCGTTGCTGTAGTGTACGTTTAATATCTCCCCAAGCAGCCGCTTGGGGAGAGGTAACCACAGCAATAGTTTCAGGATGAATCGGCAGGGGGCGTTTTCGTTGTGGGTCAAATAATCCTTCGGCTTCAAATCGTTGGCGTAATTGCCGTGAGCGCAAGGCTTGCAACCCCTCACCCGCCGGTAAGGCTTGCCAGACATTCAGCTGATACTGTCCCCGCTGAGGATAAACTCTGAGGCTGCCCAAAATAATCAACTGTTCTCCTACTGCTGGTAGCTGCACCAGCTTGCTTAACTGACTCCTCCAGGCTACACACTGTATAGTAGCCTTGGCATCTGGGTCTTGGAGGGTAAAAAACATCCCTTTTGGATGGTGGTTGCTACTAGAAACTTCTCCAATCACCCAAATTCTATGGAGTTGGTTATCTTCCTCTAACAACTCTTGGATATAGTCGGTTAACCCAGCAACCGACACAATTGCTTCGGAGAATAGGGAATTGATTGTAGATGAGTTCAATGCGCTGAACGCGCCCCTATCATAAAATCCCACTAGTTCCTTTCAGATAATTTCTTTACAAGCAAGTACTCTTGTACTATACTTTAACGAAGTAACTGATCCTCCTCACCATTCCTACTCAGCTTAACCAAGCAGTTTTGCAGAAAGCTCAAGGAGCTTAAACAGTTAAAATGGATCGTTAATTATAGTTTATAACTCCTTGACCAACATCCCCTTTCAATCCCCCATGTTCCTCTAGGGGGACAATTAAAACGACAAAACCCGTCCCGATACAGTAAATTTTTTTTGAGGCATCCATGGCTACCCCAATCACAAACAGTCCCGAAAAAGAAAAAGCTCTGAACCTGGTACTAAAACAAATTGAGCGTAGTTTTGGTAAAGGTGCCATCATGCGCTTGGGTGATGCTACCCGCATGAAAGTGGAAACAATTCGGAGTGGGGCAATAACCCTAGATTTAGCCTTGGGGGGTGGTCTGCCAAAAGGTCGCATTATAGAAATTTATGGTCCAGAAAGCTCTGGTAAGACAACCCTAGCGTTGCATGCTGTCTCAGAAGTCCAAAAATCTGGGGGAGTTGCAGCTTTTGTTGATGCAGAACATGCTCTTGATCCTACCTACTCTGCCGCTTTGGGGGTTGACATCGAAAACCTTTTAGTATCTCAACCTGACACAGGGGAATCAGCCCTAGAAATTGTGGATCAACTGGTTCGTTCTGCGGCAGTGGATATCGTTGTGATTGACTCCGTAGCTGCTTTGGTACCCCGTGCAGAAATTGAAGGGGAAATGGGTGACAACCAAGTTGGCTTACAGGCGCGGTTGATGAGTAAAGCGCTGCGAAAAATTGCTGGTAACATTGGTAAGTCTGGGTGTACTGTTATTTTCCTCAATCAGCTACGACAAAAAATCGGCATCACCTATGGTAGCCCAGAGGTGACTACGGGTGGTAATGCACTTAAGTTCTATGCTTCAGTTCGCCTCGATATTCGTCGCATTCAAACCCTGAAAAAATCTAACGAGGGGGAATATGGGATTCGTGCTAAAGTCAAAGTTGCTAAAAATAAAGTTGCTCCTCCTTTCCGCATCGCAGAGTTTGACATTATTTTTGGCCAAGGGATTTCCCGCTTAGGGTGTCTGGTGGATTTAGCAGAACAAACCAAAGTCATTCTGCGCAAGGGAGCCTGGTATAGCCACAATGGGGACAATATTGCTCAAGGTCGGGATAATACAGTTAAGTATTTAGTTGAACATCCCGAGTTTGCTGAGAATATTGAGCAGCAAGTACGTCAGGCTCTCGACATGGGAGCAGTAGTTTCCGCTAACTCAGTGGCTCCTATGGATAGCAAGGATGGGGATACCATCGAAGCAGGAGATGAGGAGGCTTAATTTATTAGCAATCAGTGGTCAGTGGTCAGTGGTCAGCTATCAACTATCAGCTATCAGCTATCAGCTATCAGCTAATGCGTAGCGCATTAGCCAAAGGCCTATGGCCAAGCTAAACTGAACAGCTTTTGAATAAAATAAGCTGACCGCTGACCACTGACGGCTGATAGCTAAATGTTTACAATTTAGTTGTCTTGAGTGTACTTTCTAATTAAAAAGCGGTCTAGAATTTCTAACTGCTGAGCCGGAGTAAGTTCAGAGGAAGTTTCTCCTTCAAGGTCTTGCATCTCTTGTGCAGAGTCTTCTGAGGCAAATACGTCTGTTTCTTCCCCGTGTACAAATGGGTTAGTATCTTTGCTGATCTGATCTTGAGATAAGGATGAGGCAGTTGTTGCTTGAACACTGCTTAAGTTGTTTTCTGCTGCTAAAGCTTCGATTTGGGGTAGGATATTTGAGCTAATGTTCTCTACAGTCTTAGTCTGTTTGCAAAAGAAAAAACTAAAACTAATGCTAGCAAGTTGAATATACTCCCCATCCTGGAGCAGATGAGGTTCTTTGACTCGTTTTCCATTGATAAAGGAACCATTAGTGCTCTTCAGGTCAATTAAGTAAAATCCCTGCTTCTGAATGTGCTGAATAGCAGCATGATGTCTAGACAAACGCTTCTCGGGGAGCTGTATTGCTGACTGGCGTCCCCGACCAATTATCCAAATTCCTTGAGGCTGGAGCAGGGTTTGACTTTTACCATTCACTAGGTTAGTCAGCAAATAGGCTTGTTGACCCTGAATGACACCAGCTACATATCGTGTTTCAAACAAGCCGATAGGATGGTTAGTGTTGTCCAGCTAAAGATTTTTTGTCTAGTAGAGTTTATTGATGCTTTTCCCTAAAATCTAGACGAGCCTAAACATTTAGTTCACAGCTAATCCGAGCCGTTAGAGAGGCTATGCTCACCATAGCTTCAATAATTTTCTTATCTTACTATTATACCCTGAGATTCCTCTGTAGCTCAAAGGAGTGTCAAGGTTTTCCTACTATAATTTTCCTTCTGCCTTATTTTCCAGGCGAAATAGCCAAACCATCAACATAACTACACCGATTTGCAGAGCTAAGTTAGGCATGGCAGTAGCTACAGATTTCCCAGCAGCTAACTGGGCTAGAAAAACCATTGCACCGATAAAACCAGAGGCACCAAAGGCAATATAGATAAATTTTCTTAAGCCTCGGTAGGGATTTTGGGCTTCTGCTTTTAGCCTGGCATACTTCTCTGGATTCATTTTTGGCCTAGAGACTTTGGGATTGGAGTAAGGTTTTTTTGAGTTGGAGTTGGTCATTAATGGTTTACCCTGACTGAGCTGACAGATTTGCTATTGTAATATTTGCTATATTAATAGGCTGGTGCCGATGTAGCTCAGTGGTAGAGCATTCGATTCGTAATCGGACGGTCGGCGGTTCAAATCCGCTCATCGGCTTTCGGTAAGCATATGCGCTACTTGAGGTGCCTGCGCGTTCAGCATTCAGCTGATAGCTTTTGAATAAAATCAGCTGAGCGCTGACCAATTACCACTGACCGCTGAGCGCTCAGCGCTGAACGCTGACTGCTGACTGCTGACTGCTTACCCAGGTTTTCTCCGAGTTTAAAAAAAATTAAAGCTCAAATGAGAGCCACCTTTAGGTATGATCTTAAAAAAGTATGAAGTTAGTCGTGTCGCAAGGTCAGATGGTTTTTGATCTAGATTCCCAATTCTAGAACTTATAGCATTAGGCCAATGTCTCACGTAGCGCTTTATTTTTCGTATTTCATATCTTCTTGGGAGAACTCAACATGGTAACCCTCAAAATCGTTGTTTATATAGTCGTTAGCTTCTTTATTGGCTTATTTGTGTTTGGCTTCTTGTCAAACGACCCATCTCGTAACCCCAAGCGGAAGGATTTCGAGTAAATAGCGATCGCTCAACTAGAGATAGCCACAGCTATTTAACACGGGACTATACAGACAAAACCACGCTCTGAGAGGAGGGTGGTTTTGTATTTGTGGTTAATTATTGTAATATGGGCTGTCTTTGTAGATAACCGATTTGGAACTACAATCTTGGGGATTGAGTCAAGGATTGTTGGTCTGAATACTAAAACACCAGCCAATTAGTTAAAAATGCCCCAGCCAGTTCAGCCGCCGGTCGTACCCGCAATTATTCAAACCGTTAAACCTTCCCAGACCACTAGCCACCTAGATGAATTATCTCAAAGAATAACTGTTTCGGCACAGTACCAAACACAGCAAAACCAGGTACTGCTCAAACCCTCTCCAACAGGAGAGCTCAAGGTTGAGGCGCCAATATTAGGCACAGACAAAAGCGCTGCTAGCTTAGGTCTACCCATTTCCCGAGCAGTTGGCCAAACCTTGCCAAGGATAACAAACAGCCAAGACAATTGGCAACTAGGGCAAGGCAAACAGTGGCAACAAACTTTTCTAAAACCACGAATCAAGCAACCAGTCCATCCTGATTTAACCTCTTTACTCAAGAGTCCAACTCCAGAAGCACCATCAATTCAGCAACGCCAACCTAATAGCCAACATCAGATTAAACCTGAGCTAACACCTGAGCCTGGGAATCAAGAAAGATTCTTCGCTGTTAACTCTTACCCCAAACGATGTTCTACTCTCGAAACCTTACCCAGGCCAGATGACCCCTTAAGCATCAGTCCCAATTGCCCTTTGCCAATTACTAGGAGCAAGCTTATTATAGCTCAAGAGCGGGGGGGAGAGACTAGAGAGTTTGAGTTAATCATCCCTGAGCAATCTAACCCACCTTCCTTAGACGAAACTGCACCACCTTCAGACCAAGACTTGTCTCAACCCCAATCTGGTTCGGAGTTAGATTCCGAGGTTACTGGTCCCACAAGTACCTTCGATACTAATGAGCCAGACATACTTGAACTGACTTCAGACCGTCAGGAGTATGACGATACTAGACAAGTGATTACAGCAGTCGGCAATGTTACCCTGCGGTTTCAAGATGCCTTACTAGAAGCTGACCGTTTGCAAGTCAACTTGCCTAATAAGATTGTGGTTGCAGATGGGAGTGTGGCTCTGACTCGCGGTAACCAGGTGATAGAGGGAGAGCGCTTTGAGTATTATTTTGTTCAAGATACTGGTGTGGTTTTGAAGGCTAGGGGAGAATTTGTCAGAGCAAATTCAGATTCTGGGCAAAGCACCCCAACTGAACCGGTCAGCCGTAGAATTATTAATGGCCAGCCCTTAGCTGGAATTAGTAACCCCGGAGCCTTTGCCATTGAGTTTGGTGCTAGGATAATTCCCAATGCTGAAACTGGCACAAGCACAACAACCCTAGAATCCCCTGACATAGAAGGGACTATCAATCGATTCCGCTATGAAGCAGACCGGGTGGAGTTTGATGGATTAGAAGGAGTTGCTACTAATGTCAGAATTACCAACGACCCCTTTTCTCCACCAGAGTTGGAATGGCGCACTAGAAGTGCTCGATTTAGGCGGATTTCCCCAGAAGTAGACGAAGTAATTGCTAAGAATCCTCGACTGGTGTTTGATCAAGGGTTTTCCTTGCCCACATTTCGCGAACGGTTTGTGATTGACCGCCGTGAGCGACAACCGAGTTTATTGGATTTTGGGTATGATGATGACGACCGGGGTGGTCTGTTTATTCAGCGTGGCTTCAAGGTGGTTGATAGTCCCTCGGTGCGATTGAGTCTAACACCACAGTTCTATCTTCAAAAAGCCATTCTTGGAGACAATGATGAAGATGAGAACAATGATCCAGAAAGTGGTGGCGTAATTGATCCCGCTAACTTTGGTTTGCTTGTTGACCTCGATGGTTCCTTAGGGCCACGCACTACACTAATAGGTTCCGCAGAACTCACTAGTCTGGATCCTGAGGATCTAGAAAATGAAACTAGGGGAAGCTTGCGGCTCCGACAAACTATTGGGACTACTTATCCTCATCGCTTAACTTTGGAATCCAGCTACCGCGATCGCCTTTTCAATGGGTCTTTGGGTTTCCAAACCGTTCAGAGTAGTATTGGGGGTATATTGGAATCACCGACAATTCCCTTAGGTAGAACTGGCTTGACTATTCGATATCAAGCTGGGGTTCAGCGCATTAATGCTAACACAGATCGAGTAGACTTGCTACCTCTGCCACCTCGGGATAACAATCGGATTAATTTGACCCGTTATCAAGGGAGTGCAACCTTAACTTGGACACAACCCCTTTGGCAAGGTAAAACTTTGCCAGCAACTGCTGAAGAAGGTATGCGCTATACACCAGCACCACTGCTTCCCAATATTCAACTAAATTCATCAATTACCGGTGTGGCTAGTGCCTATAGTAACGGTGATTCTCAAGAATTTCTCCGTGGGAACATTGGCTTAAGTGGGCAATTCGGTCATTTTTCTAAACCGTTTCTGGACTATACCGGTTTTAATATCAGCTATAGTCAGGTCGCTTTAGGAAATACATCACCATTTTTATTTGACCGAGTTGCAGATAATCGCATCCTTAATGCTGGTATTACCCAACAACTCTATGGTCCGTTTCGAGTGGGTTTCCAGACTTCCCTAAATTTAGATACTAATCAGGAAATTAGTACTGATTTATTTTTAGAGTATTCTCGTCGAAGCTACAATATATTATTGCGCTATAATCCAGTTCAACAACGGGGTTTAGTTGGTTTACGAATTAATGATTTTAATTGGACAGGTGCAACGGAACCTTTTGATACGTTTAGTAATAGCTGGGAGGATGATTAGGGAGTAGGAAGTAGGGAATAGGGAGTCGGGAGTCGGGTTAATAAAATTACATGGCTCTGATAATTATCAGAAACGCTAGAATTATTTGTGTGGCAAAATAAACCCTACCAAATTAAGCTCCTGGATAGGTTGGGCATCTCCAATGAAGACTAATAAGCATCGGTCAGTCTGTGGAAAATTCAAGCAGCGGTTAAATAAGGCAGTTAAACGCTGGTTTAATTACCCTAAAAATGCTCATAGCATAACCACACAACCAATAGCTTTTACTGTGGGAGAGCCTTATGCTCCCTACAAACCTCCCTCAACTACTCAGCGATCTAACCAGAGCAACGTTGTAAGTACTATTACCTGGCCTCCCGGTTATCGGCTACAAAAGGGTAAGTACACTATCGAAAAAAAACTAGGAGAAGGTGGGCTGGGTATTACCTATTTAGCCCGAACTAAAACAGGTGATCGCATAGTTATTAAAACTATCATTAATCATGTACTCCGTCAAGATAATTTATTAGAATTTTGGAAAATATTCGCCAACGAAGCGATAAAGTTAGCCCAATGTAGCCGTGGGAATCCTCATCTAGTCGGCTTATGTGAAGAAATTATCCGAGAAGGTGAACTGCCTTGCCTAATTATGGAATATATCGAGGGGGAAACTTTATCGGATATAGTTAACCAGCAGGGTGTGCTCTCAGAAGAGCAAGCGCTGCTCTACATTGGTCAAATTGGTAGCGCCCTCAGGGACATTCATCAGCAAGAGTTGCTCCATCGGGATGTTAAACCCAATAACATCATGGTGCGTCACAATGCTTCTGGCGCGGTGTTGATTGATTTGGGTATTGCCACTAAGTTTGTCCCTGGGGTTAAGCAAACTCATCTTTGTGCTTTGACTCCAGGTTATGCTCCTCTGGAACAATATGAGTGGCGTTCGCAACTTGGTCCCTACACCGATGTTTATGCTTTGGCCGCTACCTTGTATGTTGTTTTAACTGGAAATGAACCACTAGCAGCTGACGAGCGGGTTGAGGGAGCTGTATTACCACCACCAAAGCATCTTAATCCCAATATTAGCGATCGCATAAATCGAGCCATTCTCAATGCCATGAACTTGGTGGCTAGGGACCGCCCTCAGTCTATACTAGAATTTTTAGCATTACTAGGTATTGAATTACCAAATCATAATAGTATCTATAATAGCACAAATATCACCAATAATCAACCACAAACAACCGCTAAAGTTGGAGACTGTTATATAGAACGTCCTCAAGATGCTGAGTGTTATGAAAAAATTTTACAACCAGGGGCGCTAATTCGGATTAAAGCACCGAAGCTGATGGGAAAAACCTTACTCAGTAATCGAATTATTTCTTATGCTAAGTCTAGGGGTTATGGCTCGGTTTATTTGAATCTAAATCAATTACCTTGCCATGACTTAGATATATTTTTACAGTCGTTTTGCGTGCGATTTGGTGACAACTTGGGATTATCAGACCAGTTGGATCAGTATTGGAGTAAACGGTTATATAGTAAGGTAAATTGTCAACGATATTTTGAGCAGTATCTCTTAGGGTCGTTATCCAGTCCTGTCGTTTTGTGTTTGGATGAAGTCGATCGCTTGTTTCCTTATCAACAAGTAGCTGGAGAATTTCTAGGGTTGCTGCGCACGTGGCATGAGGATTCTAAAAATAATCAACTTTGGAAAAACCTGCGGTTGATTGTGGTTTATTCTACCGAAGTTTATATTGAATTGGATATCAATCAGTCTCCTTTTAATGTGGGAGAAGCAGTAGAGTTATCCGACTTTGATTTAAACAACATTCAGAGTTTAGCTCATCTCTATGGGCTAGATTTATCCATTGAATCAGGGAAACAATTAAGGAAAATTGTAGGTGGACATCCTTATTTGTTGAAACTGGCTTTCTCTACTCTTAGTAAAAATTCCAACATCACCATGGGGCATCTGTTAGAAAACGCCCCGAGCGAATCAGGAATTTATCGCCATCATTTGCGAGAACTTTTAAATAATCTAATTCTCCATCCCAATTTACTAAACGCTTTCAAGAAATTACTGACAACTACTAAAGCTGTGCGCTTGGAGCCTAAAGCAACCTATCTGCTAGAAAGTCTGGGATTAGTCAGACCAATCGGTAATGATTGTATTCCCAGATATAATTTGTATCGTCAGTATTTTAGTAACAGGATTTTATAGATAGGGAGCAGTCAGCAGTCAGCAGTGAGCGGTCAGCGGTCAGCAGCAAACTTTGTGGCACAGGCTTCCAGCCTGTGACGTAATTCAGATTAAACGAATCGTTACCAATGTTATTCACAAACTGATAGCTGATAACTGAACGCGCACGCACCTCAAGTAGCGCTAATCGCTGTTCGCTTCTTTATTCCCTACTCCCTACTCCCTACTCCCTACTCCCTTCCTTATCATGACCAACCAATCAACAATCTACCAAGTTGGGGGAAGTTTACCTCAAGATGCCACAACTTATGCTAAGCGAAAAGCTGATGACGAAATTTTTCAGGCTTTGATGGCTGGGGAATTTTGTTATGTGCTCAACTCCCGACAGATGGGTAAATCCAGTTTGCGGGTACAAACCATGAAGCGTCTTCAGGAAGCAGGAGTAGCCTGTGGTTGTATCGATTTTACCATGATTGGTAAAGAGAATATCCCCGTAGAGATGTGGTATTCAAGCTTGATAGTGATGCTAGTGTCTCAGTTTAAGCTATCAGATAAATTTGATGAAGAGGCTTGGTTTAGAGAAACAGAGCACATCGCTCCCTTGTTAGGGTTTGGCAAGTTTATTGAATCCGTATTGTTGGAAGCTATTCCAGAAACTATTGTTATCTTTCTTGATGAAATTGACAGTATTATTAAAGTAGCGTTTAAAGATGATTTCTTTGCCTTTATTCGCAGTTGTTATAACAAACGAGCGGAAAATACTGCCTACAATCGGCTGAGTTTTTGTTTGCTCGGAGTAGCAACTCCAGCGGATTTGATTCAGGATAAACAGCGCACTCCCTTTAATATTGGTCGGGATATTGAACTGACTGGCTTTACCTTTGAAGAAGCGAAAACACCACTGCTCCCTGGTTTGGTAGGGCAAGTGGATAATCCTCAACAGGTGTTAGCTGAGATATTGACCTGGACGGGGGGACAACCGTTTCTGACCCAGAAGTTGTGTAAGTTAATGGTGGAGAATGGGAGATCCCCCCTAACCCCCCTTAACAAGGGGGGAACTGGAGTTGGGGGAACTGGAGTTGAAGAGGTCGCCCGTACCCAGATTATTGACAATTGGGTATCTCAGGATAAGCCAGAGCATTTGAAGACCATACGCGATCGCATTCTCAGAAATGAGCAACGGGCTGGTAGGCTGTTGGGATTGTATCAGCACGTATTAGATCAGGGTAGTCTTGCCGCTGATGGCAGTGAAGAACAGACGGAATTAAAGCTATCGGGGTTGGTAGTGGAGCGCAATGGCTGTTTGACGGTTAACAACCGGATTTATGGCAGTGTTTTTGATGGGGATTGGGTTAAGCAGGAATTAGCCAGACTCCGTCCCTATTCTGAAGCGTTTACTGCTTGGGTTGAGTCTGGATGTCAGGAGGAATCCCATTTGTTGCGGGGGGTAGCGTTACAGGATGCTCAAGCTTGGGCTAAGGGTAAAAGTTTGAGCGATTTGGATTATCAGTTTTTGGTAGCTGGTCAGGAATTAGACCGCAGGGTATTGGCAGAAGAAAGTCGAATATTAGCTAAGGCCAATGATACCTTAACTGAAGCTCAAAAGAAAGCCAAGAGAACTATACTCATAGGGGGTATTAGTCTAGGTTTGTTCTCAGTTGTAGCAATAATTATTGCTATGATCACTGCTAAAAACATACAAGAAGCTAAAACAGGTACCCGACTAGAACAACAAGGAATTACTATTTTACGGCGGTTACCAGGGGATAATGGTTACTATGGCAATCGAGAGCTTTTATACTCAGCCATGGAGACTGGGCAACAGCTATATAATATAGTGAAAGATGGTCGTCCTTTTGATAATTATCCTGCCATCAGCCCTGTCTATGCTCTACAGCAGAGTCTGAGTAAATTTAAACAAAAGAGAATATTTCATCAACAGGTAACTAGTGTAAGTTTTAGCCGAGATGGTCAGATGCTGGCTACGGCGTCATATGACGAAACGGTCAGACTATGGGATTTACAGGGAAAGCAATTAGCTGTGTTGAGAGGACATCAAGGCTTGGTATGGAGTGTAAGTTTCAGCCGAGATGGTCAGATGCTGGCTACGGCGTCATATGACGAAACGGTCAGACTATGGGATTTACAGGGAAAGCAATTAGCTGTGTTGAGAGGACATCAAAACGGGGTATGGAGTGTAAGTTTTAGCCGAGATCGTAAAACCCTGGCTACAGCATCATCGGACAAAACGGTCAGACTCTGGGATTTACAAGGAAATCAATTAGCAC
>WTKN01000114.1 GCA_011524395.1 Moorena sp. SS36440bin_2 | reverse complement strand
CCCCATATTGTCTGGACAATTCTGACGAACGTCAGTTTCAACAGTAAGCAATCGCCTAAGCCAATACTCCCGTGCTTCTTTGGTATAAGGACCAGGAATTGGCTCAACAGAGATTTGTCCATCTAAATTCCGTTCATACAGTTGGACATTACCATTGCTACGTCTAAAATCTCGTCGCTCACGGTTTTCTCCAGGCTCCAACTCCTTGCGCAAATCCAGTAAAGGCTCCAGCCATTCCTTCTCTTCGTCATTATCAATCATCGCTGTCAGGGATTTATCCTGACTCACCAGTGTACAAACCCAGCAACCAAAACGAGAACTACCACAACTAGGAGTAGAGGTATCCACAACTAATGGACATTCATTATCAGCACTAGCCCCTCGATACATAGCAAATAGATCTTTATTGCTGTATTCCCAGGGATTTTGCCATTGCATGAGATAGAGCCAAACCTCATCATTTTGCCAATCTTCAATCGGGCTATAAACCAAGGAGTTAGGTAAATTCATATTAGGAGTTAGACGATCACGTACTCGCTTAGCTTCCATTTTTTTCATGCGTCTTGCCCGTTGTTGGCTTTCCGCTTTGCGAGTGCCTAAAACAACAATAGCCTCTCCACTAGATCGGATAACATTCCGAATAAAACGGTTAGAAGGTTTAATTTTTAAACGTTCCGTACACCAGCGAAATTTACCCCGTGGGGCTGGGTAACCTTTGCCAATTAAACTTACCCAGTAGGTTTCTTTAACCTCCGGTTGTAAGAGATGGGGTTCAAAGGGCAATCCTTTAGCTTCAGCCGCCAACTTAATCTGTTTTAGGGAATTGCGAACCCAAGCTGAAACAATGGGATTCTCTACTAAGGTGTCTGTAGTGATGACATAGATAGTCTTAGTCCGCTGTTCTGGTGGCAGAGCTGCGATCGCATTCCATACCAGCTGTAGAGTTGCAGTGCTATCCTTGCCACCACTATACCCTATCACCCAGGGAATTGCGTCTAAGCAGTACAACTGTTGAATTTCAGTGGTCAGAGCAGTGATATCTTTCACCAGCTCAGCCACAGTGCGATTTTTTGGCTTATTTTCTGAGAGTTTTACCTGATTCATCTGACGTCACGGGAGTGGGGAAACCCCCTCTAGGCAAGAGCGGGGTGGTGACTCTCTGCTAAGACAAGGCTTGGCAGATTAGTCCTTTTTTCGAGCTTATCCCAAGTTTTGAAAAAAATTTCTTGACAGTGGATCTAACGTTTTTCTTTCTAAATTGGTATGATTAATAGTTTTACTCTATCGAACCCCGAGTATAGGGAAATAAGCTAATTTGATTGTTAAAAACTTGTGCTAGTGTTAAAACTATTGGTTCTTCGGAACCTGGTGTGTTGGATAAAACCCTGTAGCCGTCATCTGTTAATTGATTGCGAGATTTGAAGTCAGTTTTGAGCAGTTTTAGCCTAAAACACCACGCAGCATAGGTTTCAGAGATTTTTTACATACTACGTTCGGAAGAACCAAAATAGTTATCGATAGCGTCTACAACGCAGCATTATGGGTTTAAAACTATGGTGATCAAAACTGAAAATCATCCCAATGACCTCGCCAAGCAAATACTTGAACAAGAAAACCAAGATCGACAGGCATTGGCGTTATTGCTCGATAGGCATCTGGCGAGAAACGATCAAATTTTGGTGCAGAAAACTCACATGGGCACTACAGAGGCATTTATTGGCTCAGTCACTCTGGAATGGTTAGCGATTCGCGTCCGCTACGCTTCCCAACTGCCGCTATTTCAACAAAAGTTTGATCAACAGACTAACAATATCGTCAGGGATGCCGATACCATCGAAGCGCTTCAGCAGCGTCCCCTTGATTGGTCACGTCAAGCTGCTCTGGCTCAATATCTAGCAGCCCGCAAAACTCACAAGTTTCCCCCAGTCCTAGTAGTGCTTAGCTCTGGGTGGGTAGATAATGCTCAAGCTGCTCAGTGGGATAAGAATCAACGCGCTCGGCAGTCGGCAGCTGAGTTCACCAGTTTAGATAAAGATCGCACAGTCGGACTGCTTGATGTTTCAGACCATGTTTCAATTTTTGCCTTAGACGGTCAGCATCGACTGATGGGAATCCAGGCTCTGATGGAATTGATTAAAATTGGTACGCTCCAGAAATATAGCAAAGGCAAAAAGCCAATCGGCTCCCTGATTACAGTTGATGACTTGATTGAGGAGTATCACATTTCACCAGGTTATCTGCAAAGTCTAGGGACAGAAAAAATTGGTATTGAGTTCATTCCTGCTGTCGTTCAGGGAGAAACCCGTGAAGAAGCACGGCGACGGATCCGCTCGATCTTTGCTCATGTCAATCTGATGGCAGTAAGGTTGAGCAAAGGACAACTAGCGTTGCTCAATGAAGACGATGGCTTTTCAATCGTTGCTAGAAAAATTGCCATGAGTCATCCTCTGCTGAGGGAGATGGAAAATCGTAATCCTCGGGTTAATTGGGATACTGCTACAGTTTCTGCTAAGTCAACCGTCTTGACGACTTTACAAGCTCTCAAACATATATCTGAGCTGTATTTGGGCTACCAATTCTTTCACTGGAAACCTTGTGAGAAAGGTCTAATTCCCATGCGTCCCGAAGATGAAGAGCTAGAGATGGGAACTAAAACATTGACGGAGCTTTTCGACTATCTCGCTAGTTTACCCAGCTATCAAAAACTCGACCATGGAAAAGAAACACCACAGCTGCGTCGGTTTAACCATGAAAGGGGTGGAGGAGAAGGAAACATGCTATTTCGTCCAGTAGGACAAATCGCCCTCGTTCAAGCTTTGGGTATCCTAGTCTTTAACAAGGATTTCTCCCTCAAAACCATCTTCGAGAAACTTCAAAAATACGATGGTTCCGGCGGCTTTAGTGGGATCGATCACCCACAATCCCCTTGGTACGGCATTTTGTATGATCCAAATCGAAAGCGAGTGCTAGTTTCTGGACGAGAGTTAGCCTCCAAAGTGATGTTATATCTTTTGGGTGGTGTTACAGAGCGTATGGAACGTGCTCAACTGCGCATCGCTGTGGCTAATGCCAGGAGTGTTGGCAAAGATCAAGGGATCAGCTTTGAGGGTAAATTTGTGAAACTGAAGGAGGTAGGATTACCACCTCAGCTGTAACGGAATTAGTGACAGCGCCTACACTTACGCGATAGGGAAGTGTAGGCGCTAGCTGTCACAAAAATCGACTCAAATCAAACTCCTGTTGCTCATTTGCTGTAGATTCTTTCTTCTTATACCTATCAGTATTTAAAATTAACAAAAGTCGCTCGGAATAGTCTACTGCTCCTCGCAACTCATTGCGCAAAATATCAAGCCCTCCATTGGCATACTCCTCAAAAATATGGATGCGTTTTTCCTCAGACTCTTTATCGATAGAGGAAAGAATTTTTGTATCCTTAATCTCAGCGATCGCAATTAATTTAATTACTACCTCATATCCCCTTGAGACAAAAATTTCTAATCCAATCGGACCAGGTTCTCGTTTAGAAATTACCTTCAGGGGCGATCGCTTTTTACGCTTTACACCTAAAGCAGCTGCAAACACCATCACATCAGCATAAGTCTGAAACGGTCCAGTTTTTCCATCGGAAGCGGTTAGGTCTTTCACCAAAGCCGCCTTATCTTTAGCAACCCTGATTCTGTTTCCAGCCATTCTCTTGGTATCTACTTTTAATAAATCTTTAGCACAAGCCTAATCGCAAAAAGCTTAACGTGCGGTAGTCTTTTTATTATAGCAATACGACGGTACAAATAACTGTGTTAAAGGGAGCAGGGAAGAGGAATCCATTCACAGGGGTAGGTCTTTAACAATCGGGGGACACTCACCATATTAACCACACTCCCTACTCCCTCAAAACAAATTTGTTACAAAAATTTTAAAAATATGCTAAATTATAATAATTTTTGTGCTAAACTGAAATTGTGGAAAATGAAATCCACGGGAAGAGCCAGCCTTAGAGTTTTGCAAGGCTGCAGGCTGGCTCTGGGTTCCCCTTACAGGAGATAACTTAATATTATGTCTGATAGTCTACACCTATACCCTTGGGTGGTGGTTCGGTTGTTACGACCGATGCCACCAGTTGTTTTCGCTCGGTTCGAGAACCCTACTGATGCGTTGGGCCTATGTGCAGGTACTGAAACAGAGTCATGCCTGGAGCCAAGTTTCTACTTTTTTTGTTCGCGTAGCGTGACATGCAGGTCAATCACCGAGTAATTCCGTAGCACAGGCTTCGAAGCTGTGAAATAGGGAATCCGGAGAGCACTACCCTCCTTTGGGGGCGTTGGGTGCGATCGCGTTTGCATAAGGTTTTCTCCGCTTGGAGATTGGTTGGGTTTTGATCGTTTGGTTTGTCCCTCAATCGGAATGTCGGTGCATTACGCGATGGGATGCTGTTGGCGAAATATTTCGTGAACATTCCTTGAAGCCCCATCAGCCCTCACCCCCAGCCCCTCTCCCAAGCTTGGGAGAGGGGAGCAGATTATGGCAGAATAAGGGTTTCACGAATTCGCCAGCAGCATCCGCGATGCTAACGCACCCGACAAGATCGGCGATCGCTGAAGGAGGTAGGATTACCAGCTCAGGTGGAACGGGCATGTGGGTGGAACGGGCATCTTGCCCGTTACAATTCCCAGGCAGGCTGTCCCAACCCTGGCTACAAAGAAAATGAGGGTCAGCCCCCCTAAGGCCTGTTTTCCAACTCGTTATATGCTACTAAAGGATGTTTGCTCGTTAGGTATATTAATGAATCGAAAGAACTTAAGTAATCAAGATTGGGAACGGTTAGAACCGTTACTACCACCACAAAAACCCATATAGGTAAGCTCAACAAGAAGCACGCCACGGTTTCAACGCCGAGACTTACCTAAGAATTATCGGAAGTGGCCAAGGGTCGCCACCAGGTTTTAGCGATCGCATAAAACCGGAATCTGGAACGAAATGTTAGAAAATCTGCCAGGGATTCGGCTTCGCCGAGGCTACGGGAACCCCAATCAAGCAGAAACTATTGATTGGGAGCAGTCGTAACATGCACAATCTACTGGCATCGGAAACTACTTAGGGTTGTTCACCGCTTTCTGGTGAAAACGTCTATGAATTGGGTCTGGGAAAAGCAACTAGGGCGTTGCTGATTCTGGGTATGGTTTCGCCCCCCTAGCCCCCCAGCGAGCAATCCCTCGCTGGGGGGAAAAACACTCTCAAAGTCCCCCAGAATTGATACCGCTGGCGAACTTAATATTTGTTTACAAAATAGTGAGCAGATGTGG
>WTKN01000336.1 GCA_011524395.1 Moorena sp. SS36440bin_2 | reverse complement strand
AGCAGGGAGCAGGGAGCAGGGAGCAGGGAGCAGGGAAGAGGTAAAAAATAATGTGTACCTCATGAGTCCTATAAACACTATAATTGTAGTTAGTTATTTTAGTTAGTTATTTTAGTTAAGCACCTAAACAAAATTAATTTCCTACTACCAATCTCTGTACCCCTTACATCGTAAGGCTTTGAGTTTTGGAAAATGTGTAATTAATTTTGTGCACCTGCTTATGAGGTAGATTCAATTTACTTACCCCTGCTCCCTGATCCGTTCCCGTAGCTTCGTCCACGGCGTCAGTCCCTAAAACCATTAATAGCATTGGGATTATTCCCCAGTATTGATGCTACTAAGTTCACTATGGATCATATAGTTAACTTCACTATTGAGCCACTCTTGAAACATACTCTGTAAAATTTCTTTAGACTTTTCTTCGGTTAATTCAGCTGGAATAAATTCTTCAACTAAGAAAAGATGATATCCTTGTTCGGTGTGCAGGGGATTAGTCACTTCTCCTGGCTGCACACTAAAGATAACGGCAGCTATTTCAGGCTTAAAACTCCAGCGAGGCAACTTTCCTTCATAGCCACACCGTCGCTGCCTTTCTGGGTCTATATCATAGAAATGAGCAGCTTCATAAAAACTGATTTCTCCTTCCTCAATCTGATAGAAAAGCTCCTGAGCAATTTCCTCAGAATCTACCAGAATTTGATAAACCAAAACTTGCTCAAAGTCCAGTCGATTTTGAGCAAAGTTTTTTTCGACATGCTTAGAAAATAAGGACTCAGCAAGCTTTTGGGCAAGCAAGCGATCGCTAATTCCCGCTTCCCAATCCTCTGCTGTCACCATCTGATCTGCCAGCCATGCCAATGTTTCTGCTGCTTTTTCTAAACGATTGGCATAACGGATCTCATCCGCCTGAGCTTGCACATCTTCTGGTGTTACTGTTATCCCTCTTTCTTGAGCCGCTTTATTGATAACTCGTTGATACAAAACTTTTTGACAGATGCCCTTGAGATGCATCTCCTTTTTCAAGGAGTACATCATTTCCTCTGGAGTCACCGATGCTTTGGAAAGATCAACCATTACACCCGATTATTAACTATAACTTAAACTACTTACTTACAGTCTTAGTCAGAGTCAGCTTAGTCAACCGTCTGACTATTATCATCATAATACAAAAAGCAATTGCTAAGCTCTGCCAAGTTGCCAAATTGAGGGCAGAGTATTTGGTAGCAAAACTTAGAGTTTTAACTTATCCCTGAATCCAAATACCTCACCCCTCAATCCTAGTTGTGAGCCAGCACAAATAAACTAGATTAAATTTTATCAAGCTTATAGCTTTAGAAGAATTTAGTAACGCTCATACTAAAAAAAGTTTCCTGAATCTCAGGTGCTGAGAAATCATTAGTACCAGCGCTAGCTTCAACAACACCCAGAGTATTTCCGGGTTTAATAAAAGATGCTTTCACTGAACTCGTACTGACTTGGAAATCAGGATCGATGCTGATGGCATTACTAATAGTACTTGAGCCATAAAAATTTACTTCCGATACACCTTGAATTCCAGAAACACTAGACTTCATCGTTTTATATGAGCCAGGCAAACTCCATAACTGAAAAATATCCGACATAATCGTTAAACTCCTTTGCTAGTAATGGAACAAGTTAAAAAATAATTTGGTTTAGGGAAAAGTTCCCTAAACTTATTGAAGTTGTCGAGATCAAATAACTTCAGCTCAGCGGACAATAATCTAGAACAACAGTATCACAACAGGGATACACCACTTAAAACCCTCGTTACTATTGCTAGCTTGCCTATTGCTAGGTAGCTTTTTACCTTCAAAGGATCAGCAAAGTACCTCACCGAATTGATAACTGCTATATATTTATTGAGTTACCCAATGAAACCATAAATCGCAAAGGCGTCGCTTCTAGAACGATGGGAAGAAAAAGGATCGCTAGAGTTCGCCTGAGCTCTTACATTACCTTGAGAAAAGAATGGATCTACATCGGTAAAGCCTGTTACTGAAGTATTGGTATACTGACCAAACGCATTGGCATCACCATTAATGGTAGCGAAGCCAGGACCAGCGAAGGCTTGAGCAAAAGTAGAAGCAAAACCACCTAAAATAGGTTCGTCTGTTGCCTCCAGCTCGAAATAGTCTAATTCAGAAATGTTCATGAATGATTCTCCTGCTTAAATCAGATAATAGTTAGTTTTTCCCGGGAGTATTTAATTGTTATGAAGAGCATTTATTTAATTGTAATCCATAACACATAAAAGCGACTACAATAGATATTGCAAGCATTATCCTAAGTGATTGTTGCTCAAAATTATACCACTACCAATCAACAATTAATTAATACCAATATTGTGATTAATGCTACGGAAAGAGGTTAGCATTTTTTGCATCTTTCCGCAGCATTTAATCATTAAAACTTACTACTCTAGGCTATTTCAGCCATCACTCTTTTTAGTGGAAAAAGAAGCGGTTACCACTAGTAGCAGATACTGCATGTAGGGTAGAGTGAGAACTACCGGGAGTAGTTAAAGTACCACCCTGGACGTTAGTAAAGGTATTTGGACCAAAGGCTTCTGCAAGGCCATCAACCCTTGCTGTATTCCCGCGAACGAAGGAACCGACGTTGACGAAGCCGTTAAATCCAAAACTCTTGAAACCGGAAGCACCTACAACGTTGGGTTGTTCAGCAGCATTCTCTAGATGATTTAGATCAGAAATAATCATTGGTTAATTTTCTCCTTTGTAGTTTACTGTGTTAGACCTATTGGTCATTTTGTACTTCAATTAAACTGGCATAGTTCAAATAACTTTATCGCCGATTTTTAAATATATCTAGTTATTTCTTGTTTTAGATAACTAGATAGCGATTGACTATTTTTTAGCCAGTAAAATGAAGTGATTCGATTCAACATAAACCTGAGTGTAATCGTCCTGATAGATAATTAAATTTAATTAATGTAGTCTATTGGGATATGAATACACCCTGATTTCGCAATCACTTAATCAGGAACGTTTCGTGACTAAGTACTAACGGCTTATTGTGGAGAAGCCAATATTTAAAGACTTGAGCATTGATAGCTTTAAGTTTCAACTACTACTCTAAGCAGTTTTCTTAATAAGCAGGTGCACAAAATTAATTACACATTTTAAAATACTCAAAGCCTTTCATACTAAGGGTTACAGAGATTGGCAGTAGGAAATTAATTCTGTGTAGGTGCTTAATGCTTATCAGAAGAACTAGTGAGAAGAACTAGCAGAGATTCCACTTACGCTAGAGTGAGAACTATTGTCAGTAGTTTTCGTATAGCCATTGATGTTGGTGAAGGTATTGTCCCCATAGGCCTCTGCGCTGCCATCAACCCTACCTACGTTTCCTACAATGTTGGTATGGACGTTGATAGATCCGGTATGTCCGTAATGGTTGTAGTGAGCTGGGTAGTAGTGAGAGCCACCCACAACCTTGGGGTCTTCAGCAATAGTTTCTAAATGATTTAGATCAGAAATAATCATTAGTTATTTTTCTCCTTTTTTTTTTATTTTTTTTTATTAATAGTTTTAGTTACTTCACACTCTAATAAAAATAGCAAATTTAAAAATCTTTATGTCGCCAAATTGGCAATTATTTTATTGATTAATACTTTGATATAACTAGTAGCTATTTAATACTATAAAGCTATAAAATCAAATAATAAAATGTAAGCCTGAGTATTCTATTATAATCGTGATATATAAATCAATAATTTACTGCATTCTATTAGGATATGAAAATACCCAGGTTTACAAGTTACTTAATCACGAAAATTTACTGATTAAGTACTAACGGCTGATAGCAGAGAAGCCAATCCCTACTGACTTGGAAGCAGTTACTCCATTTTGCTCAACAGTGATGAAGACGCTTTCTTGCTTAGTAGCAACATTATTGCCTTGATCGCTAGAAGCTTCGGATGTAACACCACCTGAAGCGGTAATACCATTAATATCTACACTAGAGGTAATGGTGGTATTGAAAATTTCGGTTTGGTTGATGGTGCTGTTGGTCTTGAAAACGCTGTTTATAAAGTTGTCGAATGTGATTCCAGGAACATAAGTACCACCTTGAACTTGGCTAGCGTCAACAGATTCTAGATGGTTTAGGTCAGAAATAATCATTGATTTTTGTGTTTTTTTATTTTAAAAATCGCTTCGCTTTTAGTAAACGCATCTAAAATCATAGAAACTTTACTCCGATAATAGTTCCAAGATAATAAGTCTTTTGAATTATTATATGAACATACTATCTAGTATTAATTTCAAAATAAGATGCGTTTACCCTAAATCATTAATCAGGACAAATTACTTCATCAGAAACTTGTCCTGATTAATTACTAACGGCTGATTCCAGAGAAGCCAATACCTACAGACTTGGAACCAGTTACGCCACCTTGCTCAACAGTGACGAATACGCTTTCTTGCTTGGTAGCAACGTTATTACCTAGATCGCTAGAACCTTCAGAAGTAGTAGCACCTGAAGCGGTAATACCATTAACACTTATGTTCGAAGTAATGTTAGTCTCGAACTGTTCGATTTCAGTGATGGTGCTGCTGGTGTTGAAAGTGCTGGTGATAACGTTATCGAATGTGATTCCACCAATAGTCATACCACCTTGAACTTGGCTAGCGTCAACGGATTCTAGATGGTTTAGGTCAGAAATAAGCATTGATTTTCTCCTTCTTTGTTGTTGATGATGAATCGATTTTTACAAATTAATTAATCAGAACTTGTCCTGATTAAGTACTAACGGCTGATTCCAGAGAAACCAATACCTACGGACTTAGAACCAGTTACGCCACCTTGCTCAACAGTGACGAATACGCTTTCTTGCTTAGTAGCAACGTTATTACCTAGATCGCTAGAACCTTCAGAAGTAGTAGCACCTGAAGCGGTAATACCATTAACACTTATGTTCGAAGTAATGTTAGTCTCGAACTGTTCGATTTCAGTGATGGTGCTGCTGGTGTTGAAAGTGCTGGTGATAACGTTATCGAATGTGATTCCACCAATAGTCATACCACCTTGAACTTGGCTAGCGTCAACGGATTCTAGATGGTTTAGGTCAGAAATAAGCATTGATTTTCTCCTTCTTTGTTGTTGATGATGAATCGATTTTTACAAATTAATTAATCAGAACTTGTCCTGATTAAGTACTAACGGCTGATTCCAGAGAAACCAATACCTACGGACTTAGAACCAGTTACGCCACCTTGCTCAACAGTGACGAATACGCTTTCTTGCTTAGTAGCAACGTTATTACCT
>WTKN01000335.1 GCA_011524395.1 Moorena sp. SS36440bin_2 | reverse complement strand
AATCCTGCTTACGCGCCTCCTCTATTATGTCCTAACTATCCCTTTCTTTGCTATATAATAAAAGTGGTTGCTGACCCGCCTGACTGACTAAAAGGCTACCTTCAAGGTGTAAAAGTACTAGCAGAGTTCAGGGTTTGAAGTTACCGTAAGTAGAGGGTCGCCTTAATCAAAAAGTTTTAACCCTTTTATGCATAGCCGACCAACCATAAAGGCGACCCTCTACTAAGGTTTCGTCTCCGGGAAGAGACAAGCCCCAGCTGGTTGGCCATAGTTGCTGTAATTCCAAGGTAAGTCTGTCGTAAAAATTATACGTCCTTAGAAGGCGGATGTCTGCCTGTGGACGCTGATTAAGACCAATTCCAGCAGGCGCGCTTTCCAATGGCCGGGTTCCCCGGCCATTGGAAAGCGCCTCTGGTTGAGGCGTCGGCGGATGAAGCGGGAAATCCCAAAGACGAATAAAACCGTCCCTGATTTGAGTTGAGAATTGGAAGCTCCAACCTCAGCGTTCGCGTAGCGTGGCCTACGGCCAAAGCAGGTTGGGGTACTTCACAATGATAAGTCTAAGCCTTCAGCGGTCAGCTTATTTTATTAAAAAGCACCTCAAGTACAGTGGCACAGGCTTTGGCCTTGGCCTTGGCCTTGGCCTTTGGCCACGCGGGGCGCGTTTGGCCACGCGGGGCGCGTTTGGCCACGCGGGGCGCGTTTGGCCACGCTGTGCGAACGACGCTGTGATCAATAAGCTGATAGCTGTTCGCGTAGCGTGCGCGTAGCGCTTAAGCTGATAGCTGTTCGCGTAGCGTGCGCGTAGCGCTTAAGCTGATAGCTTAAGACTCAATTAAAGCGATTGACCTTGGCCTTTCGGCCACGCTACGCGAATGGTCACGCTACGCGATCGCATTCCCTGTAGCTGCCGATTCACGTAATGCATCTGCCACCTTGAGAGTATAACAACTATCTACAGTCATTACATAAAGGGGTGTTCCTTTAACTAGATGGTCAATAACCATAGCGGTATCTTTAAGAAACAAACCCCGTCGCCCTGCTACTTCAATTGGTTTGCTTTCCTCTCCCTTAATCAGATTACCTTGGTCTCCTTCAAACAGCAGTGTGCCTTGGTTTCCATGGACCTCAAAATTCCTTAACCTCTGCCGGAACATTTCCCCTTTACCATAGGTAATATCTGCGATTAGACCACTAGTAAAGCGCAGTTGGGCATTACATAAACAAGCAGTAAAGTACTGATCACCAGCATCCCAAAACTGGGATTGACAATACACAGAAGCGACCTCACCAAACAAGTCTGTAAAGCGGTGAATGCGAGAAAGAGCACCAATGAAGGGAAAGCCAAATAGTTCCATATTGAATGTCCAGCCCCGAGGTGCAGGGTGTTTCGGCGCAATAGTTACGTAACGGGCATAAACCGGTTGACCAATTTGAGGCAAAGATTGGCGCAAGGCTTGATGCAAGCCCCCTAAAAGCTCAATATGTTCTACATGGAGGAGCTTGCCCTTAGCTTTAGCAAGGGTAATCAAGGATTCGGCATCTTTGGGATCCAGGGAAAGGGGATATTCAGTGACAACATGTTTACCAGCATTAAGGGCAGCACGGGCAATTGTGCCATGATCCCGATTAATCGTGCTAATAAATACTAGATCAAGCTCCGGGTGTTCTACCAATTGCTGCCAGGAATCCACCACTGTAGTGCCGTGGGTTTCAGCAAACTCTTGGGTTTTGGCAGGGGTATGACCACAGACAGCTACTAAATGCGATCGCGAATCCGCTTGCAATGTCTGCGCTCGTAGCTTAGCCGCAAACCCAGTACCAACAATACCAGCTTTAATGGGGAGATCAGTAATAGTTTTTATCACAAGGAATTATCAAGGATTAAGGGTTAAGGGGTATTTTGAACATACTCCCTGTCTTGATGCAGTCGCTCATGGGGGGAACCCCCGCGTGAAGGCGCTGCCTTCCCAAGACCGCGCTGCATCGCTTAAGGAAAGGCAAGAGGCAAGAGGCAAGAGGCAAAAATTCCCACGACACTTACCGCGCCTCCGCCCCATCTCCCTATCTTCCCATACTCCCCATCTCCCCATCTTTCCACCCTAACCACTCCCACAGCGATGGCTAAATCAGGTGGCGGGAGCGCCTGGTGCTTGTTGTTGACTATAAATATTGGTTTGGGTGCCATTGCGAGCCCATTGACGATAATCCAACAACAGCTGGTGCATTAATGTTTGCTTAATCCTGACCAAAACGCTTTTGAGCAAACCATTGCCAGTGGTTTCTAAGATTGGCTTGGGAGTAAGGGAAAAAGGTAAAGGCACATCAACCTTGACCATTAAATCTGCTCTACCGGTGAGCTTAGTCACTCCCTGATCGTCCCAAGGATGCAGTTTTCCGGTTAATTCTAGGGCAAAGCGTCGATTGATATAGTCCAATCCCAGAATTTCACAACCGACAGACCTCAGATTAACGGTAGCGTCAGATTCCGCCCACACTTCTAGATCTACCGTGGGCTGAAATGTCAAGGACATAAAGTGTAATGGATTCATTTTCAGGCGAAAACGCTTCTGAGTCACTTGTTGGATGCGATTCAGGTCTGCGATCGCATAAACTATCCGTTCAGGCTGACGCAAGTAGTGCTGAATCGGCACAGATTCCTGTGGCACAGTCATTTCCACACATTGGGAAGCAAAAAACTGGGTGGTCATAGAGGAAAAAACACTCAATCAATGTATGCTTTTACTTAATATTACTTTACAATTCTTCAGTTTTGGTATTATGTTTTTCATTTTACCGGAGCATGTTACCCGAGAGAATACTTTTTTTTCGTTTTCTAGAGATTTTTCTATAGATTTCTAAAGCGTCGCCAATTTGGCGACAAGTCTAAGGTTAAATGCTATCTAATCTATTAATGTAAGCATCGATAGCATAAATGATATAAATCCAATAGTCATGGCTGAGTTAAACCAGACAGTTGTAGAAAGCTCTAATCCGAAACCTCAATTGCGTTTCAATTCTGAGGAATTGGGACTCAAGGTTAAGCGTTTTATAGAAGAAGATCAACGTTTACGGTCTCAAGGATCCTCTTTTTCCCCTTCCACCATTCCTTCAAGCGTTACTGATACTCTGATAGGTGGAGATGGTAACGATACTCTCAACGGTGGGGATAGTAATGATCTAATTGATGGGAAAAATGGCAATGATTTGCTTGACGGTAAAGGAGGTAATGATGCGATAGCAGGTGGCCGTGGAGATGATACTGTAATTGGCGGTAGTGGCGATGATTCTCTTTACGGAGAATTAGCTATTACTATCAAACCTAATATTAATATTATCGCCACTGGAATTTCGTCTTCCCCTGTAACAGAAGGTAAGAATTACCTAGATGGGGGAGATGGTGATGATATTCTTGGTGGTGGCGGTAACCATGATACTCTGATGGGTGGAAATGGGGATGATTACCTCTATGGCGGTAGTACCAGCCTTGGTGGTTGTACTCATGTTTATGACCCCTATGGTGAATATCAAAGCTGTCGTTCTGCATCGGGCAATGATAGTCTCACTGGTGGCGATGGCAATGATACTCTAGACGGTGCAGAAGGAGCAGACACCTTAATTGGGGAATCTGGCCATGACCTTATCACTGGCGGCTATGGCAATGATAGTCTGACTGGTGGCGATGGCAATGATACTCTCAGAGGTGGCTCTGACAGTGACACTCTTACGGGTGGCGCAGGAGCTGATATGTTTAGTTTTCGCCTTTTGTTTCTAAGATCAGATTTTACTAGACCCACTGTAGGGTCACAATTGACAGGAGCACCAAAACCTGAACGCGGAATAGATACCATAGAAGACTTCAATGCTGAAGAGGGTGATAAGATTGAAATCTCTGGTTTTAGGGCAGCTGCCTATGCAGAGGTTTCCCTTAGCCAATTTCACTACAATCAAGGCACAGGTATTCTTTCCTTTGAAAACAAAGAGTTTGCTCAGTTACAACCAGGGGCTGATTTCATAGTAGACCGTGATGTAATTTTAAATATCAATAGTGACAGCGGTTTTCAATTCAGTGAAATACAAATTTCTGGGTTTTAGGGAACAGCGAATCACCGGAACAGGGAAAAAATCCTGTGTACCTGATTAAGCTAAAAACGGCTATCTAGATTTTCAAAGCGTCGCCAATTTGGCGAGAATTATAAGCTGAAATGCTATCTAATCAGTGATGTAAGCATCGGTAGCATAAACGATATAAATCCAAGAGTCATGGCTGAGCAAAACCAGACAATTATAGAAACCTCTAATCCTGAACTTTCATTGTTTTTCAATTTTGAAGAATTGGCACTCCAGATTAAGCGTATTTCAGAAGAAGATAAACGTTTACAATCTGAAGGATCCTCTTTTTCTGCTTTAACCATTCCGTCAATCGTTACTGATACTCTCACAGGTGGAGATGGTAACGATACTATCAACGGTGGAGATGGTAATGATCTAATTGATGGCAAAAATGGCAATGATTTGCTTAACGGCAACGCAGGTAATGATGCGATCGCTGGTGGTCATGGAGATGATAGTGTAATTGGCGGTAGTGGCAATGATACTCTTTACGGAGAATTTTCTACTGATACCAACCCTAATATTACTACTCCCTCTGTCAATTCTTCTTCCCCTGAAACAGAAGGTAAAAATTACCTAAATGGAGGAGATGGTGATGATATTCTTCGTGGTGGCCAAAAAGATGATACTCTGATCGGTGGGAATGGGAATGATTCCCTCTACGGCGGCAGGCTCCATATTCCTAGTGTTTCTTTTGGTGCTTATCATGCCAATGGTTCTCAAAACTGTTGTTATGTATCGGGGAATGATTTTCTTAACGGTGGCGATGGCAGGGATTTTTTAGACGGTGCAGAAGGAGCAGACACCTTAATTGGTGAATCTGGCAATGACTTTCTCACTGGCCGGTCTGGCAATGATAGTCTCACTGGTGGGTATGGCAATGATATTCTCAAAGGGGGTTCTGGCAGTGACACTCTTAGTGGTGGCGAAGGAGCTGATATATTTAGTTCTGGCCTTTTGTTTTTACCAACTATAGGGATTGGCTTTAGTCCAATTAGTGAAGGATTACCATCTAAGCCACTATATATCTCAAAAATTACCCCACTACCAAAACCTGAAGGAGGAATAGATACCATTGAAGACTTCAATGCTGAAGAGGGTGATAAGATTGAAATTACTGGTATTAGGAGAGCTAATTATCCAGAGGGTAAGCATTCAGGTGATGGGGTTGACAAAGCCACCCCAGTTACTTGAAAACTGGA
>WTKN01000419.1 GCA_011524395.1 Moorena sp. SS36440bin_2 | reverse complement strand
CAAGTCTGGTAAGTATTTGAGCCATTTTCAACCTAACTTTTGTCAGTCAATCAGGTTTTTCACAAAGACATGAGTCTGGGGTGACCGGGTGTGGTCTGACTGGAAGGGATGCAAGGCTACTCCGGACTGTTTGATAGATGCGTTCGCTAGCCAACGCCCTTCGGGCTAATCGCCTTTGGCGCGGCTTTGCCTTGCCGAAACGCTTCATCGCTTTTGTGATCCTCCAATAATACAGTCGATTTTCTCTACCCTGATTCCTGACTCCCGACTCCCGATTCCTGACTCCCTAATTTATTAGTAATTAAAATTTTGTTAAAAATTAAACTATCGCGTTTATAGTACTCATGAGGTACACATAATTGTTTGACTATTGGCTCTTACCTGCTCCCTACTCCCTGCTCCCTACTCCCTGCTCCCTGCTCCCTGCTCCCTGCTCCCTATTAAGTTATTTAAACTATTGACAAATTTAATTGATATTAAAGTCGTCAAAGTATAAAATCATCAATATATTGCAATTTTCAGCAAAAGGAAACGAATCATTATGGCTCAAAACTTCCTCCCTAACCCTAGTGATAATCCCAACCAGCCTAGTGTGCTTAACCTCTCTGGTGAGGGACAGGGACGACGGGAACAAATCAAACATATCTTAATTGGTTCTCCCCAAGCTGTTCGGAACACAATTTCGACGCTGTATGCCTTTGGTTACGCCCAGGTCAATGATTGGAGCACACCTCAACCTACTGAAAATCCTGGAGAGGTGATCAGTGTTTTGATTCGATATGTGCTGCTAAATTAAGCTAAATTAAGATAGTAATTTGCCAGGGATAATAATCTCTGGCTAAGACAAAACCTCAAGTCTCAAAGATAATGTAGTGTGTTGTGGATTGTGATAATTGACCGGCTAAGTAGAGTACAAGTAACATGATTCCCTGGTGTCACTAGTGGCTTGAGGTGCAGCTAAGCTGTGAACCCTTGAAAATTGCAATAAAAAAATCGGTCAAGGATTGGCGTTAACCAAAACTTGACCGAATTTTTTTTAAGGCATGATATTAGATACACCTTCAGCAGAAAATCCCCCCTTAAGAAGATTGGGGGGAGTAGTTTTTATATACTACTTATCCAGTGCGTTTATGAGGTAGGTAGTGTTTTTAACAAACACTCATGGTATTGCACTGATATTCGGTAATCAGGCATTGCTGACCACTGAATGCTTACTGTATAAAATCAAACGTCTGCTCTAAGACAGCACCAAAGAAAAGAGCTCCCAGGAAACGGAGCCCACGCCGGGGGCGGTTAACAAACACCGTGTTGGTGGTGGTTGTTGGTGTGGTGGTTGTTGGTGTGGTAGTTGTTGGTGTGGTGGTGGTGGTTGGTGTGGTGGTGGTTGTTGTTGTTGGGCAGTCGTTACCACCGTGGATTTGGTTCATCACCAAATCTGTATAGTTGAACTCAGTTAAAAAGCTCTCGGATACCTTAATATCATTAATAGCTATACATACCATTGTAGGAAATCTCCTGGAAAATTGGTTTACGAAGAATTGGTTTACTTGGGAACGATTTTTTTTACACTCGACCTAATAGAATCCTTGAGATTAATTCAAGCATGATTAACGTTATAGGCTCCTAGTTGGAGTTACCCATACCTAACAATTGAGTTTTGGGATAACCCAATATCCTAGGGAGTGTTAACCACCTTGTTTAACCTGGCAACCACAAACTATAGAAGTAAGAGTAGCCTGAATAACCCAAAAATAGCTATTTGGTCGATGGGGGCAGGATTAACGTTGCCACCTATTTCTTTTTTTCGTTCTCTGTTAATCAGAATAATCGATTCCGTAAAAAAAAGCAAGCCTTTAACGAATATTTTTTTGAATATAAAGCAAGAATAAATTATGAATAAAAAAATATTAATTACCCATAAATCACGAATAGTTAACTAAAAACTCTAAAGGATGAATAATGAAAGATAAATTATGAAGTATAAATTATGAAGTATGAATGATGAAAGATGAATAATGAAAGATAAATTATGAAGTATAAATAATGAATGTTAGCAATTATCTTTCCCATGAGGTACAAATCGAACCCCCTAAATACCCCTTGGTAATTGTAACTTTGAAGTTACTAAGCGTACCTCATACATGGAATAAAGGCTATAGGGCGGTTTGCATAACTATCAGGTGCCCTTGACCGATTAAGAATGAAATTCGCGTGATTGTCGCACCTCTGCATCGCTTACTAAAAGCACAAAAACGTCATACAGGTAAGCCCAACCAAGGCCACCTCACGGTGATCAACAGAATTCTCTCGGTACTAAAAAAAAGGTGTTGCTGAATCAAGGAATGAATGTGGAATCATCTGGTTTTGGTCAAGCCCCCTAAATCCCCCAAGCGAGGGATTGCTCGCTTGGGGGACTTGTCTTGATGCAGTCGCTCATGGGGGAAACCCCCGCATGAAGGCGCTGCATCGCTTGAAAGTCTTGTTCCACCCAGCGAGGGATTGCTCGCTGGGGGGCTAGGGGGGCAAAACCATACCCATAATCAGCAACGGCAAAAAAAGATGCACTGTGCCGAAACTTACCTAATGTCGGCAGAAGGCTCACACCATAATCTACGGGCTTTGCCCGACGCGGGGCGCGTTCGATTTGGTGTGAGATGAATGACGACGCCAGGGTTTATTGCTAGAATAAATTAAATAGGCAGCAATGGATTGACCATGTTGATCTACGAGATGAAACTGGAAGGAACTAAACAACAGTACGGGCGGCTTGATGAAGCTATTCGTACTGGGCGTTTCATTCGTAACAGTATCATGGCTAGCGTGGATTAACAGGGAAGTAAACAGCCGCAACGAAGCCTACAAATATTGTAAGGTTTTAGCAGATAATCCAGAGTTCCCTTGGGCAAAGCAGTTAAACTCGCAAGCAAGACAAGCCCACGCCGAAAGAGCATGGGCGGCCATCGAGCGCTTCTTTTTAAACTGCAAGGCAAAAATTAAAGTAAAAAAGGGGTATCCAAAGTTTAAAAAGTATCAGGTAAGGGCGTCAGTGGAGTACAAAACTTCCGGCTGGAAACTATCCAATGACCGTAAGTACTTAACCTTTTCAGACAAGTTCCAAGCGGGAACATTTAGGCTGTGGGGTAGCCGTGACCTTCACTACTATCAACTGAAACAGATTAAACGAGTACGAGTAGTTCGGCGACATGATGGCTACTATGTCCAATTCCTAATCAACCACTCAAGGAAAGAGACGAAAAAACTATGTAACAAACAAATTGGACTAGATGTTGGTTTAAACCATTTCTACACAGATTCTTTTGGCAATAAAGTTGATAACCCAAGGTTTTTAAGAAAAGGTGAACGACGTATCAAGAAACTCCAACGACGTTTATCTCGAACCGAAAAAGGGAGTAGTAACCGTACTAAAGCTAGGAATCGATTGGGAAGAGCGCATCTTAAGGTTTCCCGCAGACGTAACGATTGGGTATGTAAGTTAGCCCAGCGCGTCATACAGTCCAACGACTTGGTAGCGATTGAAAACCTCAAAGTTCGTAATATGGTGAAAAACCACTGTTTAGCTAAATCAATTAATGATGCAGCTTGGTACAAATTCCGAGAATGGCTAGAGTATTTTGGGACCATTTATGGAGTGAAAGTGATTGCTGTTGACCCAAAATATACTTCTCAAAACTGCTATAGTTGTGGTGATAAAGTGGTCAAAACATTAAGCACCAGGACTCACAATTGTCCTCATTGCAGTTATATAGGTGACCGAGATGAGAACGCTGCAATCAATATCCTGTCTGCTGCATTGGAGCAATTAAAAACTACCCTGGGGCACAGGGAAAGTCACGCCTCTGGAGAGAATCCTCTCTGCCTAGCAGTGGAAACACCGCTAAGTAAGGGAACTCGTCGAAAGAGGAAACCCTCATAGCGATATGGGAATCCCCCGCTATACCCGTAGGGTTAGCGGCGGGAGGATGTCAATTGGGTGCATCTGATATTTGTCAAAAAGATGGCAATTGTGGCAAGTGTGGCAAGGAATGTAAGCATTCAGCCGTTGGCCGTTGGCCACGCGTGCGCGTTCAGCTGTCAGCCGTCAGCTAAAAGCTCACCCGTGCGCGTTCAGCTTAATATAAACCTTGAACGGTAGAATTTAATAGTTAGAGATTTTGTAAACATTCAGCTTACGGCGGTTTGCATAACTATCAGTTACACAGGATTTTTTTCCCGATTCCCGATTCCCGATTCCCGATTCCCGATTCCCGATTCCCTGCTCCCTAAAAACCCAGCACGAAACTACCTAACAGCGATTGCAAACCGCTGTAAACAATACTAAAGCGGTCTTGGGTGTCTCGCCCAAGACCGCTTTAGTAATCCAAAATGGGGCTGCATCCCTTGTGGAAAATTAGCTCCATCTGGCCATTTATCTTTTACGACAATCAAACGGCCCTGCCAATCCTCGGGGAGAAAAGTAAGTTAAAGTCCCCGAAGATTGGGGGATAATGGTGGCATGACCAAAACCAGAGGATATAAATTAATACTTCACTAGAATAACAATCCTATGCCCAGACCTAAGAAAAATCCCCCGAACGGCAGCTGCGAGAACCGCTGCCGCCGCTGCTGCCGGCGCAGCAGCCGCTGCGCCGGGGATAGGAAGAAGAAGCCACCGTTGATTTGGTCCATCGCCAAATCTGTATGGTTGAGCTCAGTCAAAAAGCTTTCTGATTCCTGAATATCATTAATTGCTATACGTGCCATTGAGGAAAATCTCCTGACGAATTGGTTTAGTTTGGAACGAAGTTTTCCACACTCCACCCACTAGAATCCTGGAGATTCTTTTTTAGTTATTAACTCTATAGGCTCCTAATTGGAGTTACCCATACCTACAATCGAGTTTTGGGATAACCCAAGACCCTAGGGAGTGTTCAGCACCGTGTTTAACCTGGCAACCACAAACTTTGGAAGCAAGGGCACCCTGAATAATCCAAAAACAGCTATCTTACCGATGGGGGCAAAATTAACGTTGCCACCCATTTATCTTTATTCGTTCTCTGGATAGAATTCTAATTCATTGATTGGAGAAAATCAAGTGCTAGGTCAGATATATTTTTCTATATTTTTGAATATGAAGTAACTATTAAATGTGAAAGCTAAATTATCAAGTAACTATGAATTATGAAGGATAAAGTATTAAATTATGAAGGATGAATTATTAAATTATGAAGGATGAATTATTAAATTATGAAGGATGAATTATTAAATTCTACGACTTGTGAGGTACACAATTTCTAGATTTTAGGGAACAGGGAGCAGGGACTGAGGCCGTAGGCCACGCGGGGCGCGTTCGGAGCAGGGAGC
>WTKN01000072.1 GCA_011524395.1 Moorena sp. SS36440bin_2 | reverse complement strand
CAACAACTGTTCAAACAGATAGGCTCTAAGGGGCAAGAGAAAATTGGAAATAAACATGTGCTAATTGTAGGGGTCGGGGCATTAGGCAGTGCCGGAGCTGAAGCATTTGTACGAGCAGGTATTGGAAAGTTGACTATTATTGATCGTGATTATGTTGAATGGAGCAATTTACAACGCCAGCAGCTATATAATGAGAATGATGCTGAGGGTCAAATTCCAAAAGCCATAGCTGCTGGAAAGCATTTGAAACAAATCAATTCAGAAGTTGAAATTAAAGCTCTTGTTATGGATGCAACTCCCAATAATTTAGAAAACTTGTTAAGTGATGTCGATGTGCTGATTGATGGTACAGACAATTTCGACATTCGATTTATTTTAAATGATCTTTCACATAAATATAACATTCCATGGATTTATGGCTCATGCGTGGGAAGTTATGGAGCTACCTATACGGTGATTCCCGGTAGAACACCATGCTTGCATTGCATTCTAAAGAAAGTTCCTATTGGAGGTGCAACATGTGATACATCAGGTATTATTAGCTCGGCTGTTCAAATTGTCTCTGCTTATCAAATAGCAGAAGCGCTGAAAATTCTTGTAGATGATTTTGCAACGCTGAGAAAAACCTTTTTGACATTTGATGTATGGAGTAACCAACATTACACTATTAAATTAGAGAAAATCAAGAAAGAAAGTTGCCCAACCTGTGGAACAGTTAGAACTTACCCTTATTTATCTTATGAGAATCAAACAAAAACAGAAGTATTATGCGGACGAAATACAGTTCAAATTAGGCCTGCTAGAAATATTGAATATAGCTTTGATCACATAGAAAAACAATTAAAAGCTCACGGTAAAGTAACTAGAAATCCTTATTTAGTATCCTGTCAGCTTCAGAATTATCGCTTAGTTATATTTAGAGATGGGCGTGTGTTTATCCATGGAACCAATAACATACAGTTTGCTAAAAGTCTTTATTATCGCCTACTAGGCTAAGAGAAGGAGTAATAGTTATGGTAGAAAAACGAACCCCTATTCCTGTAGGAGAATGCGTACGTAAAGTGATGCAATACGCTAAGCATGGTATGAAGGAAATGTTGTCGCTTGAATTGGCCAATGGTAGGTTTTTAGCCGAAGATCTTATAGCTGATCACAATGTTCCTTCATTTAATCGTTCGCCATACGATGGATTTGCTGTTCGGTCAGAAGATACGAAAACGGCTACTTCACATCATCCAGTGTCATTAAAAGTGATAGGAGAAATCGGTGCTGGTACAGTTTTTAATGGACAAGTTGAAGAATTCGAAGCTGTTCGAATTATGACGGGTGCTCAAATTCCTGAGGACTGTAGCGCTGTAGTCATGTTTGAATTAGTGAGGGAATATACAGAAAGTAATCAAAAATTTATTGAGATTAAACGTTCTTTCAGCAAAGGGGATAACATCTCCTTTGAGGGAGAAGATACAAGAAAAGGTACGATTTTAGCTAAGAGAGGTACCTATATTAATCCTGGTATTCTAGCGTTATTAGCAACGTTTGGATACAGCGAGGTACCTGTTGCCAAAAAGCCTGTAGTAGGAGTCTTAGCTACGGGGAGTGAACTTCTTGAAGTAAGTGAACAACTTACACCGGGGAAAATTAGAAATAGCAATGCATATATGATTCTTTCTCAAATTGAGAGAGCTGGAGGAGAAGGCAAGTATTTCGGGAAATTAAGTGATGATTTTGATACTTGTTTTATGGCTGTTAAGCATGCTCTATCCGAAGTAGATATGCTCATTACAACAGGGGGAGTATCAGTAGGCGACTATGATTATTTGCCAGCTATCTATGATAAGTTGGGAGCTTCTGTCCTTTTTAATAAAGTGGCGATGAGACCTGGAAGTGTAACAACAGTTGCGCAATTAAATGGAAAACTATTATTTGGTTTATCAGGAAATCCATCTGCTTGTTACGTTGGGTGTGAATTATTTGTTCGACCAGTCATTCGATTGTTCTTATTTAATGACCATCCGCACCTCAAAAAAGAAAACGCTTGGTTAGGGGCGGATTTTACAAAACCTAATCCCTTTACCCGATTTATAAGAGGAGAACTCTCCTATGACAAAGGTAAGTTAATTGCTTTTCCTTCAGGCTTTAATAAATCTAGTGCGGTTTCTTCTTTAGCGAGAACAGATATATTTATTACTCTCCCAGGTGGGACAAGAGGCTATCAAAAGGGAATGGTTGTGGATATTTTATTATTGGAAGATGTGCAAGGGAGTGAATGGCCTTGGGAGAACATTGTTCCATCATACAGATTGTAGGGTACCAAAATAGCGGTAAAACGACCCTAGTGGAAAAACTAATTGCTAAAGCTAAACAAGAGGGATTGAGGGTTGCATCGATTAAACATCATGGGCACGGAGGCGTTCCAGACAATATATGTTCTTCAAAATTTAAAGACAGCATACGCCATTATAAAGCAGGCGCTATTGTGTCTAGTGTAGAGGGAGATGGAGTTTTACAATTATCTGCTAAAGTTGACAATTGGAGTCTTGAGAAAACTCTTAAATTATATGAGCTTTTTTCTCCTCAAGTTATTTTTATTGAAGGATATAAGCAGGAGCATTACCCAAAAGTGGTGTTAATCCGAAGCCAAAATGATCTTTCATTGCTCCGTTCGTTGACAAATATTAAGTGTGTGATTAGTCATATTAAGTTGGATAAGGAGGCGGTAAAAAAACATAGAGTTTTTCAATTAGATGAGGAAAAGTTTTATATAGATTTTTTGATAGAAGAGGTAGTGAAAAAAATGGACCAAAACTTGTTTAAAATAGTACGTGATCCTATATCTGTAGAAGAAGTAACCAATCAAGTTTCGCGAAGAGAAGTAGGGGCCATTACACTCTTTATTGGAACGGTGAGAGAGTTTACAAAAGGGAAGAGAACGTTGTCCCTTGAATATCAAGCATACGATTCAATGGCGGTAAAAATGTTGAGTCAAATAGGTAAAGAAATTAAAAATAAATGGCCAGACAGTTGGGTAGCCATTACTCATAGAATAGGTAAGCTAGAAATAACAGATATAGCTGTTGTTATCGCAGTGTCCTCGCCTCATCGTAAAACTGCATACGAAGCAAACGAATATGCAATTGAACGAATCAAACAAATTGTACCTATTTGGAAAAAAGAATTTTGGGAAGACGGGACTATGTGGATTGGAGATCAATTAGAAAAGAATCAATACGCAGAAAGAAGACCAAGTAAGGGGGAATAGGGCATGATTACAGTTTTATTTTTTGCGGAAATAAAAGAGGAGATTGGTTTAGATCGATTAATAGTTGAAAAAGAGAATATAACTGTTTCGCATCTAAAGCAATATATTAAAAGTACGTACCCTTCTGTACCCTTTAATCACTGTATGATAGCTGTTAATGAAAACTTTGTAGCAGATGATGAGATACTAAAAGATCAAGACATAATTGCCTTTATCCCTCCAGTAAGTGGTGGATAAAGGCAACTATGTTTTTTAGCTTGGGTTTTACATAATCTAAGATTTAGAATAAATAAATCTCATCCTTTGATGAAATGATGAGATTTTAACGTAAGTTTGACTGATGATATCAAAAATAAAGGGGATTTCTTATTGAGTATAGCCATCTAAAGTATTATAATAAAAAATGAAAATAAGTAAAAAATCATTGATGTTAGGTAACGACAACTTGCCTTGATATCCTGTTTTTTACTATATATATGGTGAGATGGATTACTAGTAGGTAAAACTGCTCAGTTATTAACCCGCCATAAAATAGAATGTGTATGACAAGTACACCCTCTATTTTATGGCGGGTTTTTTGTGGTTTTTTAGAAAAGGAGAATGTAAAATGGCAGAAATCATCCGAGTGAAAATTAATGGACAGCAATATGAGATAGAACAGGGAACTCGAATTCTTGACTATCTTTTGAAACAGGGAGTAGATCATCCACATATCTGTTATTCAGAGGTTTTGGGTCCTATTCAAACTTGTGATACCTGTATGTGTGAAATTGATGGGAAAATTATGAGAGCTTGTTCCACAGAATTTGAGGAAGGGATGGATATTTTGACTTCCTCAGAACTGGCCAAGAATGCGCAAACAGAAGCAATGGACCGTATCTTAGAGAACCACTTACTGTATTGTACGGTTTGTGATAACAATAACGGAAACTGTCGTGTTCATAACACAGCCGAGTTGTTGGAAATTGAACATCAAACTCGTCCATACCGAGAAAAAGGATACGAAGTGGATATGTCACATCCTTTTTACAGATATGATCCTGATCAATGTATCCTTTGCGGGCGCTGTGTAGAAGTTTGTCAAGACTTACAGGTGAATGAAACTTTATCGATTGATTGGGAACGTGAGATACCACGTGTAATGTGGGATGATGGCAAGTCTATCAATGAGTCTTCTTGTGTATCTTGTGGACAGTGTGCAACTGTTTGTCCATGTAACGCATTAATGGAAAAATCAATGCTGGGTGAAGCTGGACTTATGACAGCAATTCCGAAGGATTTATTAGATCCTATGGTTGATCTCATTAAAGAAGTTGAACCAGATTATAAAACAATTTTTGCTTTATCAGAAGTAGAAGCAGCTGCGCGTGAGAAACGTACCAAAAAAACAAAAACAGTTTGTACGTTCTGTGGTGTAGGATGTTCATTTGAAGTATGGACAAAAGGACGTGAAATATTAAAAGTTGAACCAACTGAAGATAGTCCTGTAAATAGTGTTTCAACCTGTGTCAAAGGAAAATTCGGATGGGACTTTGTAAATAGTGAACAACGTCTTACAACGCCTTTAATTCGAAAAGGAGATGCATTTGTCCCTGCCACTTGGACTGAAGCCTTAACATTAATTGCAGAAAAAATGGGCAATCTTAAACAAACCTACGGAGGAAATGCACTAGGTTTTGTAAGCTCTTCTAAAACAACAAACGAAGACGCATATCTTATGCAAAAGTTAGCGCGTCAAGTATTTGAATCAAACAACATTGATAACTGTTCAAGATATTGTCAGTCTCCTGCTACAGATGGATTACTTTCTACAGTTGGATATGGCGGCGATTCCGGTACTATTAAAGATATTGCTAGTGCAGGTCTTGTCATCATTATTGGTGCAAATCCAACTGAAGGCCACCCAGTATTAGCGACTCGGGTAAAACGTGCCAAAAAATTACACGGACAAAAATTAATTGTTTCTGACCTTCGAAAACATGAAATGGCTGAGCGTTCTGATTTGTTTTTACATCCGAAACAGGGAACTGATTATGTATGGATAACGGCTATTACCAAATACATCATTGATCAAGGCTGGCATGATGAAAAATTCATTAAAAAACATGTAAATCAAT
>WTKN01000017.1 GCA_011524395.1 Moorena sp. SS36440bin_2 | reverse complement strand
CCATCCTGTCGTAACCTGACCGTAAGCCCAGGTAGCGTAGGGAGCTATACATAACTTAATTAACCAGGGTATCACCATGATTGCGCTAAATATCATCAGCCCCAATACCTTGCTCCCGATTTTCTGAATTCCGTTCACCAACTCCTGCACCCCTGCTACAATTTTTTGGGAATCTTCTCTAAGGGAATCGAGGTTAGGAATACCGCTGACAATAGTATTAAAAACCCTAAGTATTTCCAAATTATCCTTTAACACTGCCTTGACCTGTTGCAAACCAACCACTTGTACTTCAAACCCAGGAATAGTAGGCATAGCCACTGAAACGTCTTTCATTTCGATATTCACCTTAGGCGGAAATCCACCCCCCAAGTTGACATTTGGTTTCACCGGAAGATTAACATCTGGGATGCCAAGATCAGGCAAAGTTACTCCTGTAGGAATCTGTTCAACTATCTCTAAGGCTTCTTGCACCTCTGCCTTTACTGTTTTGATTGGTTCTATGATATTAGCAATTTCTTCTTTTGCTTTTTGAGTACTCTCATTCACATCCACTAGGGTGTTATTGATTTCCACTAAAGGGCCACTTACTAGACTTTTGATGTCATGTAAAATTGTTAAAAAAGTAATCAAAAATACCACTACTAGGATAATCGGTATTAAGGCATAGATGATCATGACTATACCATTAAGTTGTTGCCTTAAACCACTGCTTTGATCAACTCTCATCTTCTTACCTCTAGTCAATTAATCACCTTGTCTGATAATCACGTTGTCTGACTAAGAAAGTATCTTAAATGTTCCTCGATTAGATATTAAGTTTTAAAGAGCGAGTGGTGCGTTACACCGACGGGCTGTGCCAACACTGGCTATTTATAAAACTAGGACGAGCCCGTCTTCTCACGCACCCTACCAACTTTTGCCTCTTGCCTTTTGCTTCTTGCCCCAAGAGGTGTGTTTACAACTCAAATAGAAATACTAGATCATGATCTGACCTGTGCCAAAATACTCTCCATTTCTGATAGGTTGAGAGGAACCTGGAGTACTTCTGTGTTTAACATAAAGAAAGGAGTACCCTTAAGAGCCAAGCTCTGAGCTAATTTCAGATCGTCCCTAATGGCAGCTTCCGCTCCAACGCTGATGCGATCGCGATTAAATTGCTCTAGATCGAGATTAAGATTTTGGGCGATCGCCACATACAAATCTTCATCCAAGTTATCTTGCTGCTCAAACAGGGCATCTTCATACTCCCAGAATTTCCCTTGCTGAAAAGCCGCCCAAGCTGCTTTAGCAGCGGGGATTGCTTCAGGATGAATCTGACTTAGGGGCAAATGCTTATAGACTAAGGTTACCTGATCGGAATGTTTGTCCATAAACTGCTTTACGCTTTGGTTAGCTTGGGCACAAAATGGACATTGAAAGTCAGAAAACTCCAACAGCACAATGTTATTTTCCGCCACACCAGTAGTAGGGGAATTCCCAATTATCGATGCTGGCTCTGTACTCATTTGCTGCAAAAATGCTTGCCTGGATTGGGCTAGCTCTTGCTGTTTTTCCTGCTGGTAAGCTTGCAGCGACTGTAAAATAGCCTCTGGATTATTCCGGATAATGCTTAACACTTGCCCTTCTAGTTGATCAGGGTTAGCAAAGTTGTTGCTGCAACTGCTCAAAGTGAGCAAACACAGGAATAAGCTAACAATAGTTAGGGAAATTCGAGACAACTGTTTCATTTTAAACTGTTTACTGTTTAGTAGTAATGACCGACTGTTTACTATAGCATTTTTCAGAGTTATGAAGTACAGTCCAATTAAGAACGGCCAGATATCAATGACATAAGTCCTTTGAACAAAGTAAACCACAATGACGCTTCCTTCGGGAAGCCATCAATAGGGGAGTTGTTCAGTCGTAGTTCAGTTTCAGCATCGAACATGCCATTCTCTTCAATTCGGTCTGTTGGATTGTTTAGATTCCAGAGTTGCTGGAAAGCAAGGACAGAATCAGCTCGGATGTCAATGGTATTGGCTCCTACATAGTCAAAATGTACACGGTCTTTTAGTCCATCCCATTGCCAGCCATGCTTTTCTAGAAAGGGTCTCCAATCCTGATAATCTCGAATATCGATAGCTAGACCAGTCTGATGATTACTTTCAGGTGGACGATAAGCGATTGGAATCCCGCAACGCTCATTACGGGCATGGTTCCATAGGACGAGTTGCGCAGCAATGGTGCGATAGGCACTATTCACAACTAATGGTATATCTCTTTCATCAATAGCTTCTTGAAGTGCTTTTTTAGCTGGTGGTTGAAGATAGGGCCAAACAGCGAGTCCCATATCTACATTCAAATTTTCAAAATTGACCAGGGACTTGGAACGTACGACATTTAGCCTATTGATGAGTTGTTGACTAAGTCCATTAACAACACGGGTTGAGCAGGTAGTAATATCCTTAACTTTTATAGAGGAAGGATCTTGTGGAGGGGATTGAACCTGAACCCAGGTCACTCCTCCAACTAAAACTAAACTAAGTATCCCCAAGGTCCGCCAGTAAACTCTAAAGGATTTTGGTTTTTCCCTAGTCAATTCTTGATGCTTAGGGAGTAGTAAACGAACTCCAGCAACATGAGCGTGATTACCCCAGCGTCGAATTTTATCAAATTCAGCTTTTGCTCCCTCCAAATCACCACGAGCAAATCTAGTCATACCACGACCATAAATCAGCAGCTTCTTAAACTTAGATAGGGGCTCGCTTAAGGTTTCTACCACAGCAGCAATCCGTATTAAATCATCCCGGTCGTGCTGATATGCTCGTGATAGGGCTAATCCTAATCCTTTGGCTGATGATTTTGGTCGAAGATAAGCCTGGGCTGTCCACCGTTGAGCTTTAGCAAACTCCTGAATATCTGGGTCATCGCTTTCTAGTTGCGGCTGGATATAGACTAACAAAAATTCAGATAACTCTTTAATACGCTGTTCACCAAAATTGTGATTATCTTTGAGATAATTCAGCAGCATCTCCCGGATAGTTGCATCCATTTCATAGATTTCTAATCCCACTTCTTCCCAAAGACCAGAAAACAGTAAATCTGTTACAGCTACCCAAGGAATATCTATCCCTCTCCCCTTGACATCTTGCTGAAAGTTTGTCCAAATACAGTACAACAAGTCAGGGGTAATCGCTAATGGGAGAGCAGCGTGACAAGCTAGTAAAAGATGTGCCTCTCCAAAGCGTTTTTTGAAGGATTTAATCTGTCGCTGGATAGTGTCAGTTTTCATGGTTTCATGTTATGTACCAAAGGGAACAAGGAATAGGGAACAGGGAGTAGGGAGTAGGGAGTAGGGAGAATAAAATTGAATATAGCTCATTAGTACGAGAAACGCTATATAGTGTTTTTAAATAGATCATGAAAACCAATTCTGACTGATCATGACACCAAAAAATCCTCGGATATCTTGACACTGTTCCCTGTTACCTTTTTCTATGAATCCTATGTTTACATCTCAAATCAACATGTTATAGCGTTTATCATGGGGTTGCTGATTCTGGGTATGGTTTCGCCCCCCTAGCCCCCCAGCGAGCAATCCCTCGCTGGGGGGAACAAAACTCTTAAAGTCCCCCGAGCGAGCAATCCCTCGCTCGGGGGATTTAGGGGGCTTTAATAAAACCAGATAATCGGGCATTCATTCCTTAATTCAGCAACGCCTTTATCATAGCTATAAGCTACACCGAATTGTTTCCCTATTCCCTATTCTCTATTCCCTGCTCCCTGCTCCCTACTCCCTTTGCTAGCTAACCCAATTGAAAACTGCTCTATAATCAAAATACCTTCAATTCACTCATCGTACCCGCAAAACATTTATTGCATTTTGTAAACCTTCGCGACTGAATTCAAACATTGGTACCAAGGCTCTAATCTCACCAGCGGTGGTGCCAGTCCAACGGTTGCACGGCATGGGATTAAGCCAAGCCATGGCACGCACTTGCTGTTTGAGTTGTCCTAGAAAGGCTTTGGTCAATTCAATGCGCTGAGGGTTAAGTCCACCACGAGCAGCACCACCATCGCTAAACATCAAAACTACAGTCCACTGCACAGGAAGCTGGGAGAGAATCATGGTCATGGATTCTGCTTCAAGCTGATCACGGTCGTGATAGAGGTAATCCACTGGACAATTGTGAAAATAGTAGATAGTGGTTTTACCCCAGCGTCCAGCTTGTAAGGCGGTTTCTGTTAGTCGATGGGATAGTCGATGAAACGGTATCATTGAGCCACCTTGGTCGATTAACAGTAATAGCTCCGTACGATTGACCCGAGGGGAGATAAAGACAGGCTCTAGCAATAGACCTTGCCGTCCAATCTGGTTAACGGTGGCTTCGATGTCTAGTTCTGTCTTAGCTCCTTCCCTGACCAGACCGCGCAAGTAACGCCAGCTTTGTTTCATTTGCCTACGGGTAACGGGACAATATCCTGTAGTGATCACAATGCGATCGCTAAACCCTGGCTTAGTCTTACGAGAACTCTGCCTTACTGTTTTCGCTATTTGTACTTCATCTACTCCCTGAATGATTAGTACTGGCTTAAACAGCGTTTCTTGGGGACGATTTCGAGATTTAATAATGTCCCGAAATACCCAGATAGTCAATAAATATCCTCCACCTATAGTTAGGATAACTGGCCAATTACTCAATAAAAATATCGTATTATTTTCACCAGTATTTGGAATAAAATTAGGGGCGTTAACGTTAGTGTCTTGGTTTTCTGGAGCTGGTTTTTCTGGTGTGCTTTGTGCTTCTGGGTTTATCTGATTTGTTTGCTTTGGAGTAATGAAATTCCCTATAATAATGCCTATTCCAATAAGAATTACTCCTCCTATTAACCAATAACCAAGTCTTGGGAAATAGTTATTTTGCTTTTTCTCAATCTCGCCTTTGGGCAACGTATCGAAATTATCTAAAGCTATACTAGTTGGAATAAATTCTTTAATAAATTCGTCAAAGTACTTATCAAAAATATGCTTTTCTTCTTGCGACTTCACCCATAAGGTACAGCACAAACGTGCCAACGCTTCCCGGTCTGGAATCCCAAAACCAGCCTGCAATGCCCGCAATAAGGCTTGATACTCACCGATTCCCAAGGGTAAGCCAGCGTCTTGCAGTTTTTCAAACAACTCCATTAAGGGTAAATCATTGACCCTCATAGCCTTTTTCGGTTTAGATAGCGCATATGGTCATTGACGCTTTTCAGCAATACACCAGGATAGGGGAGTTTTCCATCCAATTGTGCCAAAATTTCATCGGTGGGATGGCGGCGCAGTACCTTGAACCAATCAATTAATTCGCTAGTACTAGGGCGTGTCATCAATTAAGCCAAATTACAGCAGCAGCCAGATAAATTGCTCC
>WTKN01000425.1 GCA_011524395.1 Moorena sp. SS36440bin_2 | reverse complement strand
GATGGGGAGATGGGGAGATTGGGGAAATTTTTATTAAGGGTAATTAGCTGAGATTATATAACACCAGCGTATCCGCCTATTTGCTACTGCTTGAGAGTATTCTTTGGCTACTAATACTTTGGCATTTTTTATTTGATAAAAGTAAAATAATCCACATAGTAGTAGGTCAGAACGCGATCGCTTTTCGAGTAAAATTTTACGTTAAATAGCGTATTAATTCGGAATAATTACTTAATTTTTATTGTCCGGATTAAATCAAAATTTTTTTTGTGGTTAATATAGTCTTGGCTTTCAAAGATAGCTGAGGGGGTGGTATGATACCTAAAAAGCTTACTAGATAAGGTTTTGATGCCAATTAACAGATGGGATAAAATTATTAACCAGTAAAGATTTCAGCTTGCCTGTCACCCCCCCACCAAAAAACTATCAACAACAATGCTCACAAATAATTCACAAAGCAATGATTTCCTAAATAAGGTGTTCAGGTTGCTAATCCTTTAGAAAATTAATTAAACACCTTAATTTATTAATAATTAGGGTGCTGTTTAATAATGGAATGATTTCAATAGTTTTGTGAAATCAGCATCTTTATCTTTTAGGTGCGCTTTCCGGATCTAATTATTAAAGTCGCCACGGGTCGCACCTGTGGAACGGGCATCTTTGTAGAACGGGCATCTTTGTGGAACGGGCATCTTGCCCGTTTCATTTCCGGGCGTGCAGGATGCCTACCTCACTCCTATTCATTCCTTTATTCAGCAATACCTAATAATCGACATACGATTAGCTCAAATCTCGATGTATTTTCGATTAAATTTTGGACTTCTTTGTGCTGATTACAGTAAATAATTAGTTGGTAATTAAGCTAAATCTATTCAATAGCAATGGATTCGATAAAAAATACTTGTTTTATTGATAACGCTTTTTTTTAATCAAAAAAAAATATAGCAAGGCTTATAGTGATGATTATATAAAAAATAATTATCGCCATAGATAGATAGTACAAATTTGATGATCAATATCTTAGTTCCATTAAAAAATGTTGAGTTTTTATTGTCTATCTTGACTCAAAAAGTTTTTTTTTGTTAATCTAATATTGGCTTTAAAAGTTTTAAATTAAAAAGATTGCTGATGGGCTATTTAGCCATAAAAATCTTATAATATAAGGCTTTAATGCCAAATATAAAGTCAGAGTGCATACAGTTGCAAATTGATCATTATTGAATTTTGGTTTAGAGTTTTTGCTGGCCAAAACTCAATCAAATGCAACTATTTAACGGTTTGTTTTTAATAGCTTTCACTAAGTTTATAGTTAAAAAAGGAGAAATCGATTATGGCTGGTGGTGATTTTTCAGTCGATTTTGCTGCGGCAAATCCTGAGACATACGATCACAGTACAGGAGGAGGAACTTATGGTGATGGAGGAACGGCAAATGCAGTTGAATCTTTAGAAGCTGGAGATTTTGAATGTGACGATATCGTTTCTTATTTTGCTGTAGTTACCGTAGATAACAATCCAGCAGATGCGAATCAAACGATCGAACTTGATTTTGCATTTTTAGCTGATACAACTGGTCAATCAGGTGCTGCTATCAGCGAGATTGTTAACGTAGAAGTAAATCCTGGCGATACTGGCAACATTGGTGATAATGACAGTACAGCTACTCTTACCAATCAGGGATTAACAGGCGATCTATTTCAGTCTGGCTCTGAGTTAGAAGGAACAGTAACCATTGATAATTTGGAAGCTGGAGAGCAGGTAGTTGTTCGTATTGATGTCCGTCTTGATTGCGAGGCTGGTAGTAATCCTACAGGTAATTTACAAGGGGCGTTAACAGGTGGTCGAGTGATTTCCCCTGTACAAGAAGGAATTAATACCGGAGAACAAACAATTCCTTTTAAACAATTCGGCAATTTAGATGTTCCACCTCTTGCTGACCCCATACTTAATCTTGAAAAAACAGCCGATGTTACAGAGGTTGATGAAGCGGGAGATGAGATCCAATATACCTATGAACTTACCAACACAGTTGAAGGTTCAGAAGCAACTAATATTACCTTAGTTGATGATAACTTTACCTCTGACACTGGCGATGATTTCAGTCCAACCTTTGTTAGTGGTGATACTGATGGGGATGGTAATTTAGACTTTGGTGAAACTTGGGTATATCAGGCTTCCTATAACGTTACTCAAGCAGATATAGATAATGGGGTTGATCTGGTTAATGTTGCTACTGCTGATAGTGCGGAAACCGGGCCTGTCACCGATGATGCCACAGTCAAGGTAATTCGGACACCTAGTTTAGAGCTGAGCAAAACAGCCAATGTGACAGAGGTTAATGAAGCGGGAGATGTTATCGAATATACCTATCAACTTACCAACACAGTTGAAGGTTCAGAAGCAACTAATATTACCTTAGTTGATGATAACTTTACCTCTGACACTAGCGATGATTTCAATCCAACCTTTGTTAGCGGTGATACTGATGGGGATGGTAATTTAGACTTTGGCGAAACTTGGCTATATCAGGCTTCCTATACCGTTACTCAAGCAGATCTAGATAATGGGGCTGATCTGGTTAATGTTGCTACTGCTGATAGTGCGGAAACCGTGCCTGTCACCGATGATGCCACAGTTGATCTAATTCAGATGCCTGGTGTGGAGCTGATCAAAGATGTAGCACTTACAAACGATGCTGATTCATCTCAAGATATTAGTGCAGGGGACGAACTAACCTATAGCTTCACTATTGAAAACACCGGTAATGTCACTTTAACTGATGTAGGAGTGACAGACCCCTTACCTGGTTTAAGTGGGATCGACTTTGGTACTTTTGATGGAACTTTAGACCCAGGCGAGGGGGTAACTGCTACTGCTACTTACACTGTAACTGCAGCTGATGTGACAGCGGGTGAGATTCAAAACACTGCTACCGTAGCTGCGGAAGACCCACAAGGCTCTGATATTACAGATACGGACAGTGAGATAGTGGATCTACCTGAACCAAAACTGGAGATCGACAAGAGCTTTGTAGACTTTGTCGATAATGACGGCAATGGTATTGTTACTCAAGGAGACGATCTCAAATACACAATTAAAGTCAGTAGCACCGGAGATGCGAATTTAACTGATGTTACCGTTAGTGATCCCCTGACAGAACTTGATGAAACTATCGAGTTCCTAGGTGCAGGTGATATGAAAAGCTTTGAGGTTATGTACCGCGTATCAGAAACAGATGCACTGACTGGTCAAGTTCTCAACACTGGAATTGCTGATAGTACTCAAACCGATCCAGTACAAGATACTGTGGATGTACCTGTTAAATTGGCTGTGGATATAGACATTAAGCCCGGTTCCTTCCCCAGCTCCTTCAATTTGCGGGGTAAAGGTACCGTACCGGTAGCAATCTTCGGTACCAGCGCTTTCGACGCGACTTCCATTACGGAAGTTTGCTTAGAAGAGTTTATGCCTGGTCCTTCTACAGGAGAAGGCTGCACCGAGGATATCAACTTTGAGGATGTCAACGGTGACGGTATTACAGATGCTGTAGCCAAGTTCAGCAAGCCCGATTTGATCGGTGTTTTAGACACGGATAGCGAGTTTGCTACGCTCACTGGCATGACAAGCAATGGAGTGATGTTTGTTGGTGTGGGCGACGTAAACGTTACCCAGGTGTAAAACAAACTTATGTATAGTTACCCAACTTCCTATACTTCTGGTTAATTGGCCTATATCTAGGTCAAGATCACAAAAAAACCTCAGCGGCTAGCTGAGGAATAAGTCAGGGTGCATCTACTATTTCTGACCCACATTCCCCACCCAAAAATTTATTCATGACCCAAAACACAGTTGGCTTAGCATATTCCAGTGACTGAATAGAACAGGTTTACGTTCTTTCTAACTCCCTAACAAAGACACAACCAAATTGCTGTGTAGTTGGCTTTCATATTATTAAAAAGGAATTATTGAAAATAACTAGACAGTTTGATTAGTCATCAGACTTATATTTGATCTTAATAACATAATTTGTTTTACCTTTGCTTCCGAATGTCACATCGGCACCTTGTATACCATCTAAATTAATTCCCGCAGCAGCATCACGGCTCATCTCAATCTCCATTTCATCAACATTTTGCTTGCGCCCCTCCTCAATGACTGACGTGATAATTGTATTATCATCTTCAGAAAGATTACCTGGTGACTTGACTAAATCGACTACATTTTTAACAATTTCCAATGCAGTTTGATAAGTGGACAATGGATCGATAAAGGTTTTCCAGTTAAAGTCAAATTCAGTTTCAAGCTTCTTTGTTTCTTTGTTATAAAGTAGTTTCATAGCATCATTGAGTTTTTAAGAACACCTCCGCCTCGCGCAGCGTCGGGCTTTGCCCGTGCATGTCACCCTAAGCGATGCTCGGTACGAGCCGCTACGCGAACGCAAAAATCAAAATCCCTAGAACCGTCATGGTAGATACCAGTGATCGGACTTTCTCCCTATTTACCTTCAAGAGCAAAAAAAAACTCAGCGGGTAGCTGAGGGATTAGTCAGGGGGCATCTACTATTGCTGAATCCTTCATCGGTTTACCTAGATCCGGAAATATTTCCAAAAAAAAAATAGGGAAATGGGATATCAACCCAAAGAGCGCAGAAAATTCCCTAATCCTACACCAATAAACGTAGCTACTGCATAACCGAGAGTACCGCAAAGAATCGCTGGAGTAACCAGCTTATCCCACTGCCGTACTGTCGCCATAGCCGCTGCTGTAGTTGGCCCACCCATATTAGCATTCGAGGCAATTACTAATTCAGCTAAATCCAAACCCAGCAATCGCCCAACTCCCAGTAGCACTAACAAATGGATGGCGAGAATTAAACCAGCAAAGATAAACAGAACTGATCCCACTCGTAGGACTATTTCCACATTAGCGCTGGCTCCAATTACAGCAAAAAATACCTGCATCAGCAGATAGCCAATTTTTTCTGCTGCGGTTATCCTACCTAAATAGCTTGGAAATACTGTCGCTAGCATCACAATTAAAACTGTTACTACCAGAATTCCCCCTTTGTTGAAGCCCAACCAGCTAGCGAGACCATAACCTACAGCACAAGTGGTCATACTAATCGCTAATGCTAAACTTATCTTGATAACAGACAGTTCTTGTCGAGACTGGGAGTCAAAGATACTAAACTGGCTAGAAATAGTATTGTCATGGGAAGGTTGGTTAGGGAAAATTCCCCGTAGCCACTTAATGGAAGGTAAAGCAAACAGCACTAAAAAGTACAAGGTCATGACTAAATTATCTGCTGCTATCCCAGCACTGAGTAAATCTCCTGCTCGTAACCCAGTGCTTTCAGCGGTTGCCGCAAAATTAACAGAACCACCAATATAAGCTAGCAGGGTGACAAAGGGGATTGAAAAGTAGACAGGGCAAGCTCAATAGCAC
>WTKN01000109.1 GCA_011524395.1 Moorena sp. SS36440bin_2 | reverse complement strand
GCTCCCCAGCTCCCCAGCTGTCAGAACCATCAAATTTAAATGAAGACCAGCTTATGGGACTGTGGTAACAGGTTAAAAAAAAGTTTAGCAAAAGTAAGCTATTTTCACTGTTCGCGCTACTTAAGCCACTTTCACCAGTTGAGATTTTAATCTAGCTTTGAGTTAGATAAACTAGATGATATGTAAAATCTCTACCAAATGCCAAAGAAAATCAGGAGGTGCGACCCGTGGCGAATTTAATTCTTAATGCGGAAAGCGCACCTCATAGAACTCAAACAAATGCTTCACCAAGCGGGTTTTACAGAAATACGAGGTAAAGGAAGTCATACAAACTGGATACATCCTCTTTATGCTGGAAAACTAACAGTTTCAGGTAAAGACGGAAACGATGCTAAACCCTATCAAGAAAAGAATGTACAAAAAGCTATTGATGAAGTAATAGGTAATCTTATAGCGGTTATCATAGCTATGAGGTACACATTATTTTTTACTTCTTCCCTCTTCCCTCTTCCCTCTTCCCTCTTCCCTCTTCACTGCTCCCTGCTCCCTGCTCCCTGCTCCCTAAAACCCATAGATTTGTACCTCATGGGTATAAGACTTGCTATAATAATGATCAAACTTAAATATCAAATGATAATTCAATGGTCAGAAGAAGATAATTGTTTTTTAGTTGGTTTTCCCGACTTCCCCGGACAACAATGGCGGAGTCATGGCGATACTTATGAAGAAGCGGTTAATAATGGAACTGAAGCTTTAGAATCTTTGGTAATAGCCTATCAAGAAACAGGTGAAAATCTTCCCGAACCAACTATCAATACAGCAGCCTAGTTAGTGCGATTGACCGTAGGTCACGCGGGGCGCGTTCGCAAATTCAGTATATTGTCTCAGATGAGGTGGATGAAATGCTAAAACAATCTCCTCTGGTGGTATCCCCTTCTGTAACAAATCTGTCGCCACCCCTTCCTCGGTCCAATCTTCCTCAATCCAAATCTTGTTATCCTTTAAACGGATATGAATCATCACACTCTTAATCCGTTCATCTTTCCACCAACCCATCAGCAGCAAAAGATACTGATCCTGTAGCTGATCAAACGCTAAAGCACTTTCAGTTGTAGAACCAGATTTTTGATTGATCTGATGATAGTCTGTTAAAACTTCCTGGACAATTTCCCGATAACGCTTTAATCTATCCATTGCTCAATCACCTCACTTTCCGAATCAACGACCAATAACTTAACCTGATTTCGTATCTCGAACCCAGCACTCACTCGATTCAATAGCTTAATAAACGTGCTTTAGATTTCTGGATCATCACCTAAAAGTTGATCTATACTTTCGAGCCTCTGTTGAGAACCACGGCGAACACGATGAATGCGAACAATTCCTTCCTGTTCTTCGACTGCTTCACTGACCGTGAATAAAATATAGAATTGCTTTTTATAGAGAAGTTGGCGCACCTCAATACCCATATACTTACTTTCGAGGGCTAGTGAGCAACGCCTCGGAAAGTTTTCCAGGGTCAACATCACTTCATAACATCCTCTTACCCAGCGATAAGCTCGTTCCGCTGAATCCTCCTTTATCCAAAGAAAAATACTTTCAATATCTGCCACTGCAGTAGGAGAGATTTCAATCTGGTAGGTCATATTTTTCCTGAAGCTGCTGAAATGCTTCCTTTAACGGAATACCTTCTCCTTGCTCAAACTCCTCAATACTCTTCCGGATGCCCGCAATAGACTCAAGCAATTCCATCCTATCGAGAAGTTGCTGATAGCTTTCAGCATCTTGAACAACTGCAGCAGCTTTGCCATTAACAGTAAGAACCATTGGTGCTTTAGTTTGTTTGAGCCTTGCGATAAAGGCTTTAGCGCTCCGTTGGAATTCTGAGAGTGGATGGATGTCACTCAGACTAAACATGATAGTTTTTAGAAATTATTTGATAATTTGATGTTAATAGCTTGAAACTGTTTTGTCTAATGGTATCCATTTAGCCGTCAGTGGTCAGCCGTCAGCCTTTAGCTGATAGCTTACAACTATTAAACTTTCGGGACGACTTCTACCTTCACTTCCATCCCTACTTTTCCTAGCAAATTAATTAACTTATCCACACTGAATCGACTAATTTCACCATTCATTAAATTACTAATCCTCGGTTGGGTTTCTCCCAAAAACTCTGCTGCCTCATTTTGATTCCATCCCCGCTCCTGAATATAGGAACGTAAATCTAACATCAGATCCGCTCTTACCTTGAGATTCATTGCTTCTTCTGCCTCAAATCCCAAATCTTTAAATACATTGTCATCCCCTAACAGGACGTTGACGGTTTTTTCATCAGTCATTTTTATGTTTATCCTTTTGTTCCTTTCTAAACTGAACCATCTCCTGATAACGCTTCTGTCCTAGTTGAATGTCCCGCTTTGAGGTCTTCTGTGTTTTTTTCTGGAAAACATGAAGCATATAAATAGCTTTTGCTGCTTGTATCAATGTCAAACACCTTAATGGGTAGTGCTATATAGGGCAGTCGCTACCAATTAATTACTGTTAAAACCGTTACCTTCGCAAATTCTTGATCAGCGGTCACCAAACTGGCATAATTTTGTATAGCCATCGCCGCAATTATAGCATCGGGCAATTTCAACCTATATTGCTGGCGAATTTCAATAATTTTCTCAATTAACCCAGTGTCAATAGACACTAAACCGATCACCTCTACTCGCTGAAGAAACTGTTGAAAAAGTTGGCAATCGCTTTCCGCTAGCCCAGAAAAGGCCAGAAACTCAATTTGGCTAATAACTGAAATCCCGATCCACTCAGCATTTTGTAATATATTGAATTAGTTGAGTATTTCCTTGCAGTAGGGCCACAATTGCATTCGTATCCAGAAAATAGCGATTACCACTCATCCCTTAGATTCCTTTGCATTGCTACCGCATCTCCCCCAAAGGTTAATCGCCCCACCAAATCAGAAAAATCATAGTTTAATTCCTGCTTCTCAACTGATGAAACTGGATCTAAAACAAGAACAACGTTAACCTCAACTGCCCTTAACTGAGTCGGAATAGTAAGATTCAAACAACCAGATTCATCAGTCTTAGTGGTCAGTTTTAGAACTTCCATGGCCAGTAGAATGAGTGGACCTTACCTTAGCTTATCTTAGCGCGATTGATCATCTATTAGGATAATGCGTTCGCGTAGCGTGGCCTACGGCCAATCCCGTAGCTTTGCCTACGGCCAATCGCTTTTAGCGGCTCTTTTGGAAGATCCCAAATCCCTAACCCTTTCCACTAATCCCACCTCTCAATCGGCTGAGCTACTTTCGTCCCTGTTCCCGATTCCCGATTCCCGATTCCCGATTCCCTACTCCGTACTCCCGATTCCCGATTCCCGATTCGACCGTAAAGCACATTTAGCCCCTTCCGGGCATTGCGAATACTGGGATGATTGGGCTCTAGCACTGGCGTGAGAATGCTGAGAGATTTGTGGAAAAAGCTCACAGCTAGCTTTAACTTGTCCAATTCGTTACTCTCTTCCGAGATCAGCCAAGCCAAATCACTCAGGTACATTCCCACTTGGGGATGATTGTTGCCGTAAGTTGAGTTCAGGGACTTGATGCACTCTTGATACAATTCTATGGCCTCGGTCAAGCGCCCCAGGGTTTTGTAGGTCAGTGCCAAACTTGCTTTATGCACTGCTAAGTTAGGGTGATTGGGACCGTAGAACTCTTCAATTACCTTAATCGCGTCCTGGTGAAATAGTTCTGCTTTATGATATTCCCCTTGATCAAGATGGAGGTTGCCTAAACCCTGTTGAGTGGCTGCCAGGTGAGGGTAGGCTTCAGCATCCGATTTTTTGATCAAGATATCTAATGCTTTATTATATAAACACTCGGCTTGCTCTCGCCGATCGGTTTTGCTGTAGAGTGCTGCTAATCCATTCAGGACGCAGGCTACCCGTGAGTGTTTTTTCCCATAGATAGCTTCGTACAACGACCGTGCCCGCTCAAACCGGGTTTCGGCTTCTGGGAATTGCCCGCGATCGCTAAAAAGTTCAGCTAAAGCATGGGTGCTGGCAGCCACATCCGGATGCTTTTCTCCGTGAAGCTGGGTGCGTTGCTCTAATGCCTTAGCAAAGTATTGCTCGGCTTGATTGTAGTTGCCCCGTTGATGGTGGATAATGCCCAGCCAATGACGGCTATCTGCCGCTAAGGTTCGATTAAGTTTAAGGGTTAAGCATTCCTCGAAGGCCTTTTGAGCCTCATCCAGTTGCTGTTTAGCCAGATATACCCGACCTACACTCAATAATAATGCCCCATGATCCTTGGCATCCACACAAGGCAACTTAATAGCTGTCTCCAAGGTTACTATTATATCTGCCAGACCGGTCAGGGCTTCTTTGGTATAGTTGCTGAGTCGATCAGGAAAATGGGGAATCACCTCAGTAGCCATGGCTTGGCAAAAGGCTTTTTGAGCTGCCAGGGCGAAGTTAACCCCTTCTTTTGTCTTTCGCCGTTTAGCCTTCCCTCGATTGTAGTGATAGTGGGATTTGGCTCGATCCCACACCTTTCCTTCACCAAATAGGGAGCTTAGGATGTTTTCTTGGTTTTGGGGTGAGGTTAGGGGATGGGGCAGGGATAGGGAAAAATCCCGCATGGGATTGGAATACCCTTGTCTGCGGGGGACACGATCTTGAATCAAGCGGTATTTTGCAAGGGTGGAAAGGGTATCTCGAATTTCGGGATATTGCTGCTTAGGATCGAGCCATCGGAACTTAGGAAGGTTTTTTCCCTGGTTCTCGTTAAAGTTTTCTAGTTGAGCACACCAGGTAATCAACCTCACGAATGCATCTGGTGTGCCCTTTACCTTTAGTGTGTTCTCATCTAGCAGTTGAAGGCGCTTCAGATTTTGAATCCCAGGGAATTTACCTTGAGCAGAACACCAGGTTAGCCGGGTGAGCAGTGCCGCAATCAAAAGTTCGGCATAGACCTTGTGTCTTTTCAGAGGTCGAGTCATTCAATCCCTATCTATCCTAAGCTGTAAGGCTTAGCATACTTAAGCTTCAGGGAATATTTCCTGACAAGTTGGCAGATTTTTCCTAAGTTGGTACAAAGAATATCACTGGGAAAGATTAAAACATCCCAAATCCTGGTGGGAACAGGATCACAGCCCTGTTGTCTCACCCTATTGCTAGGGAAAATTTATCGACCCTGACTAGAATAGCAAGGCCAACTTGCCAACTCAATTCTTGGTTTTGTTCCTGTGGTGGAGTGGACTGAAAAGTCCGCATCAGCAAAAGCTGTTGTAGTCAACTTGTGCCTCTTGCCTTGGCCGTAGCGCTATATCTTCGATTTCTGGAGCTAAATACTTTAGCTTCAAGTTTGTTGTTGCTGAATATAAGCAGGTGCACAAAATTAATTACCTATTTTTGACATAATAAGATAGAATTGG
>WTKN01000342.1 GCA_011524395.1 Moorena sp. SS36440bin_2 | reverse complement strand
TGGCTGTATCTTATGCTACATCTAGCTTTCCCCTACCTCTGTCGCCCTGCTAGCCTATCGAGACCGTCTTAGTCCCTGGGTAATTGTACGGTTATTACCTAACATGCAACGAGTAGTTGTTGGTCGCTTCCGTAACCGCTCTGATGCAGAGGGTCACCTGCGCAGTCTCCGACAGCTGATGCCTGATGTCGAATTTGTGATTATTTTTGATACTGGGGAGGAATTAGATAATAAGTAAATAAATAACTGGTTGTTTGTAGAGGGTTGACGGTTGTTTGTGGACAGCAAACACTTAACAGTCAACCGTCAACTCAGGAATAAAAGTGTTATCAAAATTGACAGTAGAACCCTTGTTGATCTGATCAAAAAAAACTATAGTTTGTGTGGAGGTAAAATCTCCAATTGTCTACAGAGTAAAGCAGGAAATCATGGGATGGTTAAAATCATCAGCCGCAAATCCTTAGGCACTCAACCTGTCTATGATATTGGTGTCAAGAGTGACCATAACTTTATTTTGGCAAACGGTCTTGTCGCTTCCAATTGCTTCAACAAATCCCACTCCACCGCCTATGGTTATGTAACCTATCAAACTGCCTATCTCAAGGCGAATTACCCAGTTGAATATATGGCAGCGCTGCTGACAGCGAGTAGTAACAGTACGGACAAGATACAGAAATATATTGCTACTTGCTCAACCATGGGCATTGAGATTTTGCCACCGAATATCAATCGTTCTGATTTTGATTTTACGCCAATCTCTAATAGTATATTGTTCGGGTTTTCAGCAATCCGGAATTTGGGAGACGGAGCAATTAATTGTATTATCAAGGCTCGGGAGACTGGTGGTGAGTTTAAAGCTTTGGCAGATTTATGCGATCGCGTCGATTTGCGCACCCTTAACCGCCGTGGTTTGGAAGCTTTGGTTTACTGTGGTGCCTTTGATAGCATTCAGCCCAACCGCCAGCAACTTATCAAAGACCTCGACCCAGTAATTAGTTGGGGGCAAGACCGTGCCAAAGACCGAGAAAGTGGTCAGCTGAACATTTTTGATCTGTTTGGCAACAGTAATTCTGAGCAAGATCAGGATCAGAATAATAATGCTTGGGAATCTGCTCCCACAGCACCACCAGTTTCTGATTTTTCACGCCAAGAAAAATTAAATTGGGAAAAAGAATTGCTTGGCTTTTATGTATCTGACCATCCTTTAAAATCAGCCCGTCCAGTAGCTCAAGTGCTTTCTCCTGTCAGTTTGGCCGAGTTAGGAGACCAAAAGAAGGGGACAACTTTGAGTGCTATTGTAATGCTCACCGAAGTTAAGCCTCACCTCACCAAAAAAAATAATGAACGCATGGCCTTTGTGCAGATGGAAGATCTGACCGGTCAAGCTGAAGGAGTTGTATTCCCGAAAACTTACGAAAAAATTAGTTCATTACTGCAAGCAGATTCCCGCTTAATTATTTGGGCTAAGGTGGATGAGCGAGATGAAAAAATTCAACTGATTATTGAAGATGCTGAGCTAATTGAAAGTTTACGAACAGTAGTAGTAAAACTTAACCCTAAGGAAGTTACCACAAGCCACCTTAACCAATTAAAATCGATTCTGCAAAAACATTCCGGTAAAAAACATCAGGCAAAAGTCCCCGTACTGGCAAGTATTCCTACACCCCAGCAGTATCAATTTGTCCGTTTTGATTCTAAATACTGGGTGCAAGATGACCAAGTAACCGTTAATGCTCTCAAAGCTAGCGGATTTGATGCCCGTACTGCTCCAGTAATCAGGAGTTGAGTAAAGAGTTTAGTCTTTTAACAAGATCAGGGGAGTTTGAGGGGGCGAAATTCCCCTCACAGGGGTAGGTTTTTAAATTTGCGTCGGGAGCGGTGCGACCCGTGGCAAATTTAATTACGGGTCAAGGGCACGCCCTGGGAATCGGGAATCGGGAGTCGGGAGTCAGGAGTCAGGAGTCGTCAGAAGCGGGAAATCCTAAGACTTATTACTGAAAATTTTGTGTATTTTGATAGAAATCCTAAAACTTATTACTGAAAATTTTGATAAGCACCTAAACAAAATTAATTACCTACTCTGAATCTCTGTAACTTTTACAGTGTAAAACTTTGACTTTCGGTAAATGTGCCATTAATTTTGTGAAACTGCTCATAATAGCATAGGTACGGAAGAAGCCAATTCTTAAGAAAATATATTCGGCTAGAGTAAATTTACTTTTTAGTTGGTATAATCTGGAGCAAATTGTCAACATTAATTTTTTATGGTAATCAAATACTTCCCTGTTTTTACCATAAAAATCTATAATTTACATAGCAATCAAATGCTTTACATAGCAAGCATTTGAACCTGTTTCGTTACCCCGTCAGAACATAGATACTGAACAGCTTTACAAAATGTTACACTAATAAAGTGCATTTCAGAATAGCTTCTGTTAAGCTACTGGATGATACTTTGTATCAGTATAAAAAACTAACCAACACAGTGTTTTTTTATACCATTACAGTATTAATCTAGAAAGGATTGAACCCTGAATATGCTCACACAAAGCCAGATTCAACACTTTGAAGAAAAGGGATGGTTAGGCCCCCTAGATATATTTACAAGTTCAGAAGTAGAATCTGTAAAAAAATGTATAGAAACTAATAGTTCAATTAAAGAAGTAGAGGGTCAGCCGATGATGATGCTCTACAACAATGTCCTGAACCTCAACACATCTCGTGACCTTCATCTGTTTCATCAACCGATAGCCGAGATGTTTAAAAACAACAAAATTGTTCGGGTACTAAACCAGCTGGGTGGGGACAATTTACTATTGTGGAACAGTAATGTTTTTTGCAAAATGCCAGGGGAAGGAGAGATCAAATGGCATCAAGTTTATGATTCTTACGACCCCAGCGCCTATGATCCTCAAAAGCCAGCACTGCTTTACCCAAATACTGAAGATATTATAAATATATCAGTATGGATAGCTTTAGATGATGCTACTCTCGAAAATGGCTGCTTACATTTTGCTAATGGGACACACAAGGAAAAATTTGGGCGAGTCCAGGTACCTGCTGAGCAGGGAATGTTTGCGGGTATAAAAAACCATAAAATGGTTTGGCAAGGGCGGAGAAAATACTCAGTAGTGTTTGACTTCGATGACAATGAATGGGAAGTGGAAGCTGTACCAGCGCGCATGGGGCAAGCTATTATTTTTACCGAAAGAGTTATGCATTCCTCTCCCCCCAATAACTCCAAGCAACAACGCCGACTAGGTATTAATGGACGTTATGTTCCTCCCAGCGTACAGGTTTATCCACACCGTTTAAAAGGCGATTTCATCGACGAAAATTTTCATAATATCAAAAATCATTTTTGTATCCTGGTATCAGGGCAAGATGATTATGGCATCAATGTCGTTCGTGATTCTCATGATCTAGACAATATAGAGTTAGAATTTCAGACCATGTCCAACTTAGTTCGCTTTGGTCATGTTCAACTACCTAAAGGCAAGAAAGAAATAGAGCTTGAGACTCTCTATCAACAAGCAATGGAAGGGGATTGTCTAGAGGAGGAGCCAGATCCGATTCTGCAACCTAGAAAGTATATTCAATGGCAAGCCTGGAATCAACTTAAAGGTATGACTTGCAGTGAGGCGATGAAGCAATACAGTCAAATAGTAGCCAAACTGCCAGTAGTGGATCAAAAAAAGGAGCTGCCTCTAGAAGAAAAAATTAAAGCTTGGTTAGTCGCTTACATAGCCAAAGTTTTTGACATTGAAGCAGATCAGGTGAATAGTACTCTTCCTTTTGAGCGCTATGCTCTAGGCTCGGCTGATGCAGCAAATCTAGTTGCTGAGTTGGGAGCTTGGCTAGAACGAGATATTCCTGCTACTGCGCTTTATAGTTACCCAACTATAGACTTTTTGGCTCAGCATTTAGTTTCGTCATCCTGAAGATAAGGTGCAAATTACATGGATCCAACCGCGATTATAGGTATTGGTTGTCGTTTTCCAAGTGCTGGAAATCCAGAACGCTTTTGGGATTTGCTGCAGCATGGGGTGCATACCATCACTGAAGTTCCGTCAAATCGATGGGATGTTGATGCCTTGTATGATCCAGATCCAGCTACACCAGGAAAAATGAACACCCGTTGGGGCGCTTTCCTCGAACAGATAGATATGTTTGAACCGAGTTTCTTCGGAATTTCTCCGCGAGAAGCAGAGTCAATGGATCCCCAGCATAGACTAATCTTAGAGGTAGCCTGGGAAGCTCTGGAACATGCAGGACTGGCACCAAATAAGTTAGCTGACAGCCAAACAGGTGTGTTTATAGGAATCGTTGCTAGTGATTATGGCCGACTCGTGTTCAATGATCACCTTAATATAGATGCTTATGGCGGCATTGGCATCACCCCTGGTATTGCAGCGAATCGTCTCTCCTATATACTGAATTTGCACGGACCTAGCTTGGCGATAGACACAGCTTGCTCGTCATCGCTGGTAGCATTGCATTTTGCCTGTCAAAGCCTACAAAGCGGTGAATCTAATTTGTGCGTGGTCGGAGGGGTGAATTTGGTTTTGTCCCCCGAATACACTCTCACGTTTTCTCAAGCTCGGATGATGGCGTCGGACGGTTTTTGTAAGACTTTTGACAAAGACGCCGATGGTTATGTACGAGGGGAAGGATGTGGTGTAATTGTCCTCAAACGCCTCTGTGATGCCCTCCGGGATAGAGACAATATTTTAGCAGTTATCAAAGGCTCGGCAGTTAACCATGATGGTCTCAGCAATGGCATGACTGCACCCAATGGGCGTTCGCAGCAGGCAGTTATCAGGCAAGCATTAAAAAATGCTGGTGTAGCGCCAGCCCAGATTAGTTATGTTGAAGCTCACGGTACTGGCACTTCCTTGGGAGACCCAATAGAAGTTGAATCCATAAAAGCAGTACTCGGTCAAGGGCGATCGCCTCTTGAATCCTGTGGGATTGGTTCAATTAAGACGAATATCGGTCATTTGGAAGCTGCGGCGGGAATAGTTGGTCTAATTAAGACAGTTCTATCACTACAACATCAGCAAATACCATCCCACCTGCACCTCAAACAACTGAATCCCTTAATTGAGTTAGAAGGTACACCCTTTTTTATACCTACTGAGAGCCAACCTTGGTCTGTTGCTACAGAACCTCGCTTGGCTGGGGTCAGTTCCTTTAGCTTTGGTGGCACAAATTGCCATGTCATCTTGTCGGAAGCTCCCAAACAAGAAACCAAAGCTAATGAAATTGAACGCCCTGCTCACATTCTTGCTCTCTCAGCCAAAAATCAGAAGGCTTTGAGTGAATTAGTAGAGCGCTATGAGGCTCATCTGAAATCAAACTCATCCGCAAAGTTGGCAGACGTTTGTTTCACTGCTAATACAGGAAGAACGCATTTTGATCGCCGCGTTTTTGTTACGGCAACATCTACAACAGAGATGCAAAAGGCTCTGCACGATCTTGCGGAGGGCGAAGATACAGTGCCAACCGGTCAAATATGCAGTCCCAAGCGCCAGAAAATAGCGTTCTTATTTACTGGTCAAGGGTCTGTGTATGTGAATATGGGGCGTCAACTCTACGATACCCAACCGACATTTCGTAATTGCCTCAAACACTGTGAAGAAATTTTGCGTCCCTATCTCGAAGAACCACTACTCTCTGTTCTCTATCCAGATATTGATTTGTCTTCTCCAACATCTGGCGAGGTAAACCAAAAGTTATACAACACAGCCTATACTCAACCTGCTTTATTCGCTCTGGAATATGCCCTATGCCAATTATGGAAATCTTGGGGCATAGAGGCGGATGCTGTCATCGGTCATAGTGTGGGGGAATATGTCGCTGCCTGTGTTGCTGGGGTTTTCAGCCTGGAAGACGGTCTCAAATTGATTGCAATGCGGGGACAGTTAATGCAACAATTGCCTCCAGGTGGTGAGATGTTGTCCTTGCTTGCATCAGAATCTCAAGTGCGAGAAGTGATTGCTCCCTATGGCGATCAAGTTGCGATCGCAGCTCTCAATGGCCCTAGCAGTATAGTAATTTCTGGTAAAAGTGAAGCCATCCAGGAGATTTACAGCAGCCTGTCAACGCAAGGAATAAAAGCAAAATTTTTGCAAGTATCCCATGCTTTTCACTCTCCGCTGATGGAACCCATGCTAGGGCAGTTTGAGGTAGCCGCATGGCAAATCTCCTACAATCAGCCTCAGATTCCTCTAATTTCTAACGTTACTGGGCAACGAATAGGCGATGACACTAGTAGTCCTGAATATTGGGTGAATCATATACGACAACCAGTCCGCTTTGCTGATGGTATGCAGACTTTAGAGCAGGAAGGCTGTAAAATTTTCTTGGAAATCGGACCCCAGGCAATTTTGCTGGGAATGGGACGCCAATGCTTACCAGAGGACACGGGGGTTTGGTTGCCTTCTCTGCGCAAAGATCGCGAAGACTGGCAACAATTGCTAGAGAGCTTAGGGGAATTGTACGTAAGAGGTGTAGAGGTAGATTGGTCAGGATTCGACAAAGATTATATCCGTGAGAAAGTAGTATTACCTACTTATCCTTTCCAAAGAGAACGGTATTGGACCAAAGCAACTAACTTTACTAACTTTGTAGATAAAGAGGAGTTCCAGGATTGGTTATACGAAGTAGAATGGCGACCTCAACCTAGTTTTGGCAGCCAGTTTTCATCAGAGGAACTTATAGACCCATTGACCATTAACCAGAAACTACAACCTTTGGTGTCGTCTTTAGCCTCTGTTAATAACTTGGATAGCTACAGTCAACTTGTGAGACAATTAGAAACTTTGAGTGTGGAATATGTCTTGCAAGCCTTTGACAAAATGGGATGGTCATTTAAACTGGGGGAAAACTTCTCCACTGAATCCCTAGCCCAAAGATTAGGTGTAGCACCACAATATAAACAACTTTTAAACCTGTTGTTAGAGATGCTAGCAGAAGTAGAAATTCTGCGCTACACCGAAAATCAGTGGGTGATACTTCAAACTCCTGAAAAAGTCAATCTACAACAAAAAAATCAGACCTTACTTGCTCAATTCCCCAGCGCTAATGCAGAACTAACTATGTTAGAGCGTTGTGGTTCCCAATTGAAAGCAGTTTTGCAGGGAACTATAGATCCCCTACAAGTTCTCTTCCCTGAAGGGGATTTTACTATAGCTACTCAAATATATGAACAGTCTCCTGAATCACAATTTACTAACACTTTAGTCCAGCGCGCGATCGCCACTGCTCTGGAAAATTTACCTCCAAGCCGAGGGGTGCGATTATTAGAAATTGGAGCTGGTACAGGGGGAACCACAAGTCATATATTACCTCATCTGAATCCAGAGCAAACAGAATATATTTTTACCGATATCGGTACTTCCTTTACTAGCAAAGCACAGGAGAGATTTCGGGATTACCCATTCATTCAGTATCAAAACCTAGACATTGAAAAAAATCCCGAACTTCAAGGGTTTGAACCCCATCAGTACGATGTGATAGTAGCAGCTAACGTAATCCATGCTACATCCTCTTTGCGTAAAACCCTACAACATGTGAGACAGTTGTTGAAACCTGGAGGGATGTTTGTTTTATTAGAAATCACAACTCCCAGACGGTGGGTGACTTTATCCTTTGGAATGTTAGAGGGATGGTGGAAGTTTAGCGATTTTGATTTACGGCCCAATCAGCCCCTACTAAATCAATCAAAGTGGCAGCAATTGCTAGTCGAAAGCGGTTTTCCAAAAGTGGTAAACTTGCCCGATGTTCGGGGAACAGAAGAAGTGCTATCCTCCCGGAGTGTCATTATTGCCCAAACTGCAGTGACTCCATCCTTGTCCCCCAGTGAAGGATGGTTAATTTTGGCAGACCGACAAGGTATCGCTCAACAGTTGGCAAATCGACTGCGGAGCTGCGGACAAGTCTGTAATTTGGTGTTTCCAGGAAAGGAATATCAACAGATAGCATCAGATGAGTTTACCATAAACCCGGAAAATTCTGATGACTACTTAAAACTGGTGACAGAGGTAAAAGCTAATCTGCCTGATTTTAAAGGAGTGTTGCATCTATGGAGCTTAGATACTCCAAGAGCAGAGGAACTAACACCAGAAGGCCTGAAAGTAGCTTCAAAACAGGGATGTGGGAGTGCCTTATACTTAGTTCAAGCCTTGAGCGAGGCAGAATTTTTGCAATCTCCCCGCCTGTGGTTGGTAACCAAAGGTGCCCAGCCAGTTCTTCCCATCAAAGATTCAATATCAGGGTTAGCTCAATCACCTTTGTGGGGAATGGGTAGAGTAATCTCTTTGGAACATCCCGAATTGTCAGTCCGAATGCTAGATTTGGACCCTAATGTAGCACCAGAGGATTCCTGTACAACACTTTTAACAGAAATCGGAGATGCAAATGATGAAAACCATATTGTCTTCCGAGATGCACAGCGTTACGTAGCCCGTCTGATACATAAGAAGTTTACAGAATCTCAAAGTTTTCAGTTCCGGCCTGATGCCACTTACTTAATTACTGGCGGTACTGGTTTCTTAGGATTGAAGTTAGCCCAGTGGATGGTAGAGCAAGGAGCTTGCCAGTTGGTGCTAATTGGACGTAAAGGGCTGCCCCAACGGGAAGATTGGCCAAACCTGGATCGAGAGAGTAATGAATGGAAACAGGTTCAAGCTATTCAACTCATGGAAGAAAAGGGAGCTAGCGTAACAGTGTACGCATCTGATGTTACCGACCAAGCTCAAATGTCCTCAATTATTAAGGGGATCGATACTGCTCAAAAACCACTACGGGGTATTATTCATGCGGCTGGCTTAAGTGGCGAACACAAATTAAGTCAGATGAATTATAAAGTATTTGAATCTTTGGTTTCCCCTAAGACAGTTGGAACCTGGGTTCTACATCAACTAACTAAAGAGATTAGTCTAGACTTTTTTATCTGCTTTTCTTCAATTGCGTCAGTATGGGGTTCCCTAGGTCACGGACATTATGATGCAGCTAACCACTTTCTCAATATCCTAGCCTCTTATCGTCGGTCTATTGGGCTTCCAGCGTTAAGTATAAATTGGGGAATTTTCGTTGTTGGGGGAATGATTGCTGACGAAAATTATGTCCGATGGATGAACCAGATTGGGATAGAAGCATTACAACCAGAGGAAGGATTCAATGCCTTAAAATTCCTTTTGAAAACCAATGCTATCCAACCGCTAGTGGCAAAGGTAGATTGGTCTACATTTAAGGAATATTATGAAGTAAGGGGATTAGGAAAGCTATTTAGTGAGCTGATGACTGTCTCTACTGTGGATCGGACAACTCCTTCAGTAGAGAGAATAGAGAGTCAGCAGTCTAGCATTTTAGAACAATTAAAAGCAGCTTCGCCAAGTAAAATAGAAAACATTTTATTGACTCATTTTCAAAATGAAATTGCGAAATCCTTACGGACAAGCGCTTCAGAAATAAGCTTACAAAAACCTTTAAATAGTATGGGACTTGATTCCCTAATGGCTGTAGAATTGCGAAATATGAGTCTAGTGAAGCTAGGTATAGATATTCCTACTGTCAAATTTATAGAAGGGCTTAGTATTGCTGATATCGTAACTGAGGTAAAAGATCAACTGAACCAGATTGACGCTAGTCAAAAAGTTGAGGGGCAAAATCACCAACAACTTTACACAGAAGAAGCAGAGCAGATAGAACGAGTAAGGGGTGAATTATGAATTTAGTTGAGTTTTTACAAGAGCTTTCAATTAAAGGTTGGCAGATTTGGAGTGAAGGTTCGCAGTTACGCTACGATGCTCCCAAAGAAGAATCAACTGCATCAGTATTGGCTCTGCTGAAGCAACATAAGGCAGAAATTTTACAGTTACTGCATGACAACCCAGATATTCTTAATGTTTATCCCCTTTCCTACGGACAACAGGCAATGTGGTTTCTCTGGAAGCTAGCACCTGGTAGTTGTGTTTATAACGTGTCCGTACCTGTTCGTATTTGCTCTCAGGTGGATGTGACAGCTTGGAGGCAAGCTTTTCAAGCTCTATGCCAACGTCACCTAATATTGTCAACCACATTTCCTAAGCTAGGTCAAGTACCCATTCAACAAGTGGATCGCCATCAAGACGTGGACTTTTTGCAGGTTGATGCCTCCACTTGGAGTAAAGAGGAATTAAATCAGAGAGTGGTTGAAGCTCACAAGCATCCTTTTAACCTGGAAAAGGAATCGGGGATGCGCGTCAGGTGGTTTGTGCGGTCATTTCAAGAGCATATTCTACTGCTGACAATACACCACATTGCCTGTGATGGCTGGTCTATAGACATCATCTTTCAAGAATTAGCCAAATTGTATCAAGCTCAAAAGACCAATGTACCAGCATCTCTTCCCCCTCTAAAGTATTCATATCAAGATTATGTTCGCGCTCAAAGGAAAATTTTGGATAGCCCTAGAGGAGAAATCCTTTGGCAATACTGGAAACAAAAACTAGCGGGCGAATTACCAAGCATAAATCTACCCACAGACAAACCACGCCCGCCTATACAAACCTACCAGGGGGCAGCCTATCATTTTAGCTTATCTGAAAAACTCAGTCAGCAGCTTATAGAATTAGCTCAAAAAGAAAATGTCACGCTCTACACCCTATTGTTGGCAGTATTTGGTGTCTTTCTTTATCGTTACACAGGTCAAGAAGATATTTTAGTTGGTTCTCCCACATCAGGTAGAAATAGAGCTGAAGAGGCTCCAATTGTGGGCTTCTTTGCTAACTCGGTTGTTATGAGGATGTCGGCCTCGGAAAATCTAAGTTTTAAGGAATTTATCACTAAAGTTCAGCATACTGTATTAGAAGCGGTAAACTATCAAGATTACCCTTTCCCATTGTTAGTAGAGCGATTGCTGCCAAAGCGCGACCCTAGCCGATCTCCAATTTTTCAAGTTTTTTTCCTGCTACAGCAAATGTCTGAATGGCGAAAGCTGCTCTCTGGCGAAATGAAGACGTCTTCGGATTGGCAAGGACTTAAGTTAGAAGCCTTTGACAGACCAACGAAGGAGTGTCAATTTGATTTCATACTAGAAATGATACAGGTCGGTTCGTCCCTGGGTGGACTTATTAGGTACAGCACCGATCTATTTGAAGAAAAGACTATTGCCAGAATGGTGGAGCATTTCCAGACGTTATTACAAGCAATAGTAACAAAGCAAAATTATAACATAGCTCAATTCCCATTACTAACAGCAACTGAGCGGCAGCAGTGCCTAGCACTCGGAAATAACTTGGGGAGAAAACAGGGGCAGAATAAATTTATCTATCAATTGTTTGAGGATTTATTTGGTTATTCAGGAGAGGTTAGTGGCAAGCAAACTCAGTTGGGAGACTATACAGAAGTAGTGCCTGTGGGTTGGCCAACTGATTTTTCAGTTTATGTTTTAGATTCCTATGGAGAACCAGTACCTCCAGGAGTAACAGGAGAGGTTTATGTTAGAGGTGGCAATTTAACTGAGAGTGACATAAATCGGACCCAACAAGCCCCAGTTAGTTTTGTAGAGCATCCCGAACTTGGTAGTTTATTGAAAACTGGGGAACGGGGTTGTCTTCGTGCCAATGGTTGTCTGGAATTGCAAGGATTTGGGCAACGTTGGGCTTGGATTAAAGGGCATCGGGTGGAGTTGCAGGCTATAGAAAAAGCCTTACTGGCAATTACTGGGGTGGAAGACTGCTATGTGATGATGCGACAAAGACAACTAGTTGCTTATGTAGTAACCTCTAAATCTTTCTTGTCAGAGTCTCTCCACAACCAGTTAAAGACCGAATTACCCAGCTATATGCTGCCAAGTGCCTATGTACCAGTATCTAACCTGCCCTTAACAGGCAAAGGACTAATAGATGAATCAGCGTTAGCCCAATTAGAGGTGATTGACTCCGAGTTAGTGTCACGTTGGGAAGAACAGTTGCGATCGCTACCAGAAATAGAGCAAGTAGCAGTGGTAGTTCAGCCACAAGTAAAAACCCTTCCCAGATTACATATTTCTGATTTAGTACCCTCGCCCCCAAAGGGAATGGGTACAGATTCTCCTCAAGTTGAAACTGATAACTTAATAGAAAAAGATAAAAAGAACTTGCCACAGGAGGAAGTAAACCAGCTAGCTATCAGCAAAGGAGAGTCTTTAATAGACCTAAAGGCACAAACTTTAGGGGGAATACTGCAACGAGCAGCTTTAGATAATCCGACTAAAGGTCTAGTATACATCCAACCCGATGGCACTGAGATCGTACAGTCCTATAAAAAATTATTAGAGGACGCCCAAAGACTATTGGGGGGGTTAAGAAAACTCGGTCTAAAGCCCCAAGACAAAGTCATTTTTCAATTATCAGAAAATCTAGACTTTGTTACTGCTTTTTGGGGATGCATCATTGGAGGATTTATACCCGTACCGATTTCCGCAACGAGCAGCTTAAACAAGTTGCAAAATAGCTGGCAGCTCCTAGAAAAACCTTTGGTACTATCAGATCGTAAGTTAGCTCCAAAACTTCATCATTGGGCAGAAGAATTAAATTTAGAAAACTTTCAGATAGAACTCATAGAACCCTTAAAAAAATCAGAGGTAGACCGCAATTGGCATGATGCAAAATCAGAAGATTTGGTACTATTACTGCTAACCTCTGGCAGTACAGGTATGCCCAAAGCAGTAATGCACAACCACTGCAGTTTGTTAAGCCGTAGTGCTGCAACAGTTCAGACCAATAGCTTTAGCAAAGACGATATTTCCTTAAATTGGTTTAGCCTCGACCATGTTGGGGGCCTCGTTATGTTCCATCTCAGAAACGTTTACTTGGGATGTCAGCAAATTCAGGCTCCTACAGAAATGGTGTTACAACAGCCGACACGATGGTTAGATTGGATATCCCACTATCGAGCCACGATTACCTGGGCACCAAACTTTGCCTATGGGTTAATTGTAGATGAACTAGAAAATCGACAAAAGACAGACAGTAAAGAAAAAGCTCACCCTACATGGGATTTATCCTCCATGCACTTTATTCTTAATGGAGGGGAAGCAATTGTTGCCAAAACAGGCCGACGATTTTTAGAGCTATTAAGGGACTACCAGCTCCCTGAACGCGCCATGCATCCATCGTGGGGAATGTCAGAAACATCAAGTGGGGTAGTGTTTTCATCCAAATTTTCGTTTTCCTCAACTACAGACAATCAGAAATTTGTTGAGGTTGGTGCCCCAGTGCCAGGAGTTACCATCAGAATAGTAGACAATCAAAACCAGATAGTCAAAGAGACAATGGCGGGTCGAGTACAACTAAAAGGACCGCCTATTACATTGGGTTACTATCAAAATACAGAGGCAAACCAAGAGGCTTTTACAGAAGATGGTTGGTTTAATACTGGAGATATAGGCTTCCTGCAACAAGGGTGTTTAACAATAACCGGACGGCAAAAAGACATTATCATCATCAACGGTCTCAACTACTACAGCCATGAAATTGAAGCCACAATAGAAGAAATACAAGGTGTAGAAGTGTCTTATACTGCTGCTTGTGCAGTGAGGGATGGTGACAGTGATACAGACAAACTAGCCATATTTTTCAATCCAGCAAAAACAACAAACGATCAAGAAGCAAATTTGTTAAAGGAAATTCGCTTACTGGTAGTGGATCGTTTTGGGATTAATCCTGATTATTTGATTCCTGTAGAACGAGACGTTATTCCTAAAACAGCGATCGGTAAAATTCAACGTTCTCAACTAAAACAGCGTTTTGAATCTGGTGAATTTAACACCATTCTCAAACGGGTAGATTTGTTACTATTGAATGTCAATACTATCCCAAGCTGGTTTTACCGAAAGGTCTGGCAACCCAAAGTACCTGTTTTTAATCTGTCTTCCCAGATAACTACAACCTTAATATTTAGTGATGCTTTAGGGCTAGGAACAGTCTTATCTGAGGAATTAGAAAAACATCACCAGCCCTCTATCCAAGTGTCTGTCGGTGAAAACTTTACCAAAATCAGTGACAATCATTATTCTCTTGTGCCCGACCGAGCAGAACACTATCAGATGCTTTTAGAGCAATTGGCACAAGAAAACAAAACGATTGGCCAGATTGTCTGCTTGTGGGAATACGATCAATATAGAGGAGAAATTGCTCACCTAGAAGGGCTGGAGCAGTCACAAAAGCAAGGGTTGTTTCGTTTGCTGTTCTTAGTTAAAGCATTAGAACAATCTAGGAGTGAAGAGCAGTCAGTACAATTACTGTGGGTATCAAGTTACAGTCAGTCGATAGTACCGAGTGATAAGATAGCCTATGAGAAAGGGACAGTTTTGGGCCTATTGAAAACAATTGGTCAAGAAATGACCTGGTTGAACTGTCGCCACATCGATCTGCCAGTACTAGAGGTTCAAGTCAATAAGGCATACATTCGGCAAGAACTGGACAATTTTGCCAAAGAAACAGAAGTAGCCTACAGAGACGGAAAACGCTTGGTTTGTGGAATCGAATCTGTAAATCTAGCTGAAGAACTAAAGCAAGAATTACCCTTCATAACAGGTGGTATCTACTTAATAAGTGGAGGGCTGGGAGGTATTGGTACTGAAATTGCTAGTTTCCTACTTAAGAAGTATCAAGCACGGTTGCTGATAGTTGGTCGCACTTCTCTACCCGATCAAAATACTTGGCAAACTCATTTAGATAGTGGAAATGCACTGGCAAGGAAAATCCAAGCTTATCAACAATTGCAGCAACTACCAGGGGCAGTCATTTATGAAGATGTAGATATCTGTGATTATGCTCAGTTGCAGCAGCTATTGACAACAACTCTATCCAAATGGGGAGGTCAGCTTGATGGGATTATCCATCTGGCAGGAATTTTCACTGAACAACTATTAGTATCCCAAACCCTAGAAAGTCTCACTGCCGTTCTTCGTCCCAAATTCCTTGGGACTTGGGCCTTACATAAACTACTGCTGGAAGATAATCCTCAAGGTTTGTTTCTTCATTTTTCTTCCATCAATGGCTTCTTTGGCGGTACCACTGTAGGTGCTTATGCTGCTGCCTCTAGTTTTATGGAAGCGTTTTGCGATTACCAGCAGACCTATACTAGCCTGCAAAGCTACTGCTTATCATGGAGTATGTGGGATGAAATCGGCATGAGTCTGGGCTATCAAATGAAAGACTTGACCCATGCTAAAGGCTACTTTTCGATTAATAAGGCACAAGGGATGTGCTCTTTATTAGCCGCGTTGTCTCGTGGCCAACGTCATTTGTTTGTGGGTTTGGATGGGAGTAAACCCAACATTGAACGTTTAACTATTACCTCAGAACCTCAAAACCGACAGCAGTTAACGGCTTATTTCACCTCCAAGGTCGAACAATTACCAGTGAATAATTTAGAAGCGTTGGAAGTACGCGATCGCTTTGGCAGACTCAGCCGTTGTCTGTGGGCACAACTTGCCGAGATGCCTCTAACTGAAACTGGAGAAATTGTTCGAGAAAAGCTGATTGGACTTAGCACAGGTATTGGTCTTTTTGAACAAACAAAACCACGCAACCAAGTAGAACATCAACTCGTTGAAATTTTTCAGCAGGTACTAGAAGTGCCTGTTACTAGTATCCATGACAATTTCTTTGCTCTGGGCGGAAATTCTCTGCTAGCAGTGCAAGTGGTTTCTCGTATACAGCAAACGTTTAATCAAGAGGTTTCTCTGCATATACTGTTTCAAGCACCTACAGTTGGTGAACTGGGGCAAACCATAATCAAAGAAAATCTCTTACCAGGGCAAAAATCAGATACTAGTTTACCAACCCTTGTACCTGACCCAGAACAACGCTACGAACCATTCCCTCTAACTGATATTCAACAAGCTTATTGGCTAGGTCGCAATCAAGCGTTTGATTTAGGTAATGTTGCTAGCCATATTTACATAGAGATCGATTCTGAAAACTTAGATATAGAACGCTTAAACCAGGCTTGGCAGAAATTAGTTGACCACTATGATATGCTGCGAGCTGTAGTGTTACCCGACGGACAACAGCAAGTCAAACAACAAGTACCACCCTATCAAATACAAGTTTTTGATTTACAAAACCAGCCAGAACCAGCAGTTAGTGACCACCTCAAGGCAATTCGGGAGCAAATGTCTCACGAAATATTACCCTCTGAGCAATGGCCATTGTTCAAGTTGCAGGCCACTCACTTCAATCAAAAGCACTATCGCCTCCATCTGAGTTTTGATGCTTTAATTGCTGATAGCTGGAGCCTAATGGTACTGGGGCAGTATTGGCTGCAACTGTATCGAGACCCAGAAAGTTCCCTGCCTTCATTGGAACTGTCATTTCGCGACTATGTACTGGCTAAAATAGGGCTGGATGTTACACCACAGTATCAGCGTTCTCAAGATTACTGGTTCAATCGCTTGTCCACTCTCCCGCCAGCACCAGAATTACCCTTTGCCAAGCAGATAGTTGCTCTAGAGCAACCGCAGTTTACACGTCGCAGTGGGCGATTAAATGTTGTTGATTGGCAGCGATTAAAAGACAAGGCAAGTCAGGCAAATATAACTAATTCTACTGTTTTATTAGCTGCTTTTGCTGACATCTTAACGTGTTGGAGCAAGAGTTCTAAGTTTACCATTAACCTGACCCTGTTTAATCGCCTACCCTTACATCCCCAAGTTAATGAGGTGATTGGAGATTTCACATCCCTCACGCTCCTAGAAGTTGATAACTCAAAACCGACTCCTTTTATTAAGCGTGCTCAACAGCTACAGAAACAACTGTGGCAAGATTTAGACCACCGTTATGTCAGTGGTGTGGAAGTGCAGCGAGAATTGCGTCGCCTCTATGGAAGTTATCAAGCTATGGGGGTTGTCTTTACCAGCGTTCTGGGGGCTGGTATCGAGTCGGAAGAACAATTGTGGGTTAATAAGCTAGGAAAAATGGTCTATAGCATTAGCCAAACCCCTCAAGTCTGGCTAGACCATCAAGTGCTTGAAGAACAAGGGGAATTAATATTTCAGTGGGATATAGTTGAAGAGCTTTTCTGTGAAGGTGTTATTGATAATATGTTCCAGAGTTACACAGATTATCTCCAACACCTGGCAACCTCAGAATCTGCTTGGATGGACTTCTATCCTCAACTGTTACCAAAAGCCCAACTCCAACAACTTGCACAACTCAATCAGATAAATCTACCTGTTCCCCAACAAACCTTACACGGTCTGTTTCTGCAGCAGGTGGAACAAAATTATCAAGAATTGGCAGTGATTACCCCAGAGCGCTGCTTAACCTATGGAGACTTACACCAACGCGCCCGCAACATCGGGCATTGGTTGCAACAACTGGGAGCTTCGCGCAATAGCTTAGTCGCCGTAATGATGTTCAAGGGATGGGAACAAGTTGTTGCAGTCTTGGCAATCTTGATGGCTGGTGCGGCTTATGTGCCTATTGACCCCGAACTCCCCCAGGAGCGAAGAGAATTTTTACTGACCCAAGGGGAAGTGAAGGTGGTTCTGACCCAAGAATCTCTGTTAGAACAACTAACAATACCAGAGGGAATTGAGTGTTTGTCTGTAGATACTTTCGAGTCAAGAAAAAATGATTCAATATCCTTCGTCCCCGTACATCATCCAGAAGATTTAGCCTATGTAATTTATACGTCTGGCTCTACAGGTTTACCCAAAGGGGTGATCATTAAGCATCAAGCAGTAGTAAACACCATCCTCGACATCAACCAGCGATTCAATGTTACAGCTAATGACCGAATACTAGCTGTATCCGCGTTGAATTTTGATCTATCGGTATATGACATTTTTGGTATCCTAGCTGTTGGAGGAACTGTAGTCATCCCATCTCCTATTGATGCTAAAGATCCTGCTCGTTGGTACCAGTTAATTGTTAAACACCAAGTTACATTGTGGAACTCTGTACCCGCACTAATGCAAATGTTAGTTGAGTACTTGTCTGGGCAGATTGACCAGTCCCATGGTCCCCTACGATTAGCATTGCTCAGTGGCGATTGGATACCACTAACGTTACCAGAGCAAATTAAAGATTTGTGGAGCCAGATCCAAATTGTTAGCTTAGGTGGTGCAACAGAAGCCTCAATTTGGTCAATTTATTATCCGATCGAACAAATTTCCCCTCTAACTAAGAGCATTCCTTACGGTAAATCCCTTGCCAATCAAACTGTTTCTGTCCTCAATGATATAATGCAGCCTACTCCAGTCTGGGTATGTGGAGATCTTTATATCGGAGGCGTTGGTTTAGCTTCTGGGTATTTATTAGATGAGAAAAAGACAAACGCAAGTTTTATCACTCACCCAGTTACTCACGAACGATTGTACAAAACCGGTGATTTGGGACGATATTTGCCTGATGGTAATATTGAATTTCTCGGTCGCTCAGATTTCCAAGTTAAAATCAATGGCTATCGGGTTGAATTGGGTGAAATTGAGGCAGCATTAAGCGAGCATTCTACTGTCAAGGATACTGTTGTTATGGCCCTTGGTGAGTCGGAACACAAACGTTTAGTCGCTTATGTTGTCCCCAGTGAGACCTCTGTTGACAAAGCCAAGCTACCGGAAGGTTATAAACCTAGTCAAACAACAGGGGTAATACAAGACCCTGTGGAGAAAATTGAATTTAAACTCAAGCAACCAGGATTGCGTTCTCCATCTCCCACAAAAGAAACTATTTCTTTACCGCTATCAGAACTTGATGATGCTCAAAAAGAAGCTTACCTCAAACGTCAGAGTTATCGACAATTCTTGATGCAACCCCTTCCTTTAGAGGAGTTTAGCCAGTTTTTAAGCTGTCTGCTGCAAATGAAACTGGACGATTATCCATTACCCAAATATCTTTATCCTTCTGCAGGAAATCTTTATCCCGTACAAACATATTTATTAATTAAGCCAGAACGGGTTTCGGGATTGTCAGGAGGTATTTATTACTATTGTCCTCGGGAGCATAATTTAGTATTTCTCAATCCTTTGAGCGATGTTGACAGCAAGATTTACGGTGGCAATCAACCGATTTTTGAGCAGTCTGCGTTTTCCCTCTTTTTGATTAGCAAACTTAGTGCCATTACTCCGATGTATGGGGAACTAGCTGAAAATTTCTGTTTCCTCGAGGCAGGGCACATGGGGCAACTATTAATGAATACAGCACCAAACTACCAGATGGGACTTTGTCCAATTGGCGGTCTTGAGTTTGACAAGCTACGAGATTTATTTGAGTTGGAATCGAATCAACATCTAATTTATAGTTTTCTTGGAGGCAAGATTGACCCAGTTCAAACCAAACAGTTGTTCGGTAAATCTTCAAAGGACGAGCGATCTATTCCACAACAACTACAAGAGCATTTACAAGGAAAATTACCCCAGTATATGCTCCCCAATGATTATGTGTTAATGGATGCCTTCCCTTTAACTGCAAATGGCAAAGTTAACCGCAAAGCTCTACCTGCCCCTGAGATATTAGTACAAGAAAGAATTTTTCTACCCCCCAGTACTCCTATTGAAGAGAAGTTAGCTGGCATTTGGGCAACAATATTAGAGTTAGAAGTAAATCAAGTCAGTGTTAATGATAATTTCTTTGACATTGGTGGCAATTCCTTACTGGCTACTCAGCTAATCTCCAGAATTCGACAATTTTGCCAAGTCGATCTACCTCTGTCTGACTTCTTTGCAGAACCGACAATTGCTGGTTTGGTTGAACACATTGAAGTTCTTAGTTGGGTGGGACAAGATATACAAGATTCAGAAACAAATATAGAGGAGATAGAATTATGAAGAATCAAACAATTGTCAAGTTCCTTTCTCAACTGCGTAAACTAAATGTTCAAGTTTCATCTAACGGAGAAAAATTACGCTGTCAAGCTCCTGAAGGTGTGTTAACAGCTGCACTGTCACAGCAGATAGCTGAACGCAAACCAGAAATATTGGAGTATTTGCAACAGGTCAGACAAGAAGAACATAAAAATCTTCCAGCCATTTCGGTTATCCCTAGAGATGAAAACTTACCGCTCTCTTTTGCTCAAGAAAGACTCTGGTTCATCAACCAACTTGAAGGGTCAACTGTTGCTTACAACTCGCCAGGAGTGCTCCGCATCAGCGGTAACTTGAACCTTAATGCCCTAGAACAAGCATTATCAGACATAGTCCGTCGCCACGAAGTTCTACGTACCAGTTTCCAAACTGTTAATGGCACGCCAATACAGGTCATCGATCCGAAAGCCACCTTAAACCTCAAGATAGTGGACTTACAGGAAATAGAAGTTAAAGAACGGGAAACGGTACTCCAGCAACAAATACAACAAGAAATAACTAAGCCGTTTAACCTGGAAAGAGCACCATTAATCAGATGCCGTTTATGGCAGTTAGATGGGACAGAATATGTATTTTCCCTAACAATGCACCACATCATTTCTGATGCTTGGTCAATAGGAATATTTATCCAAGAACTGTCTAGCTTATATCGAGCTTTTACTCAGGGAGAACCATCCCCCTTGGCAAAATTACCAATTCAGTATGTTGATTTTGCTATGTGGCAAAGACAGTGGTTGAATGGAGGGGTTCTAGAAACTCAACTCAATTACTGGCGGAAGCAATTGGATGGTGCGCCAGATTTATTAGAATTACCCACTGACCACCCTCGTTCCTCAGTTCATACTTTCCGAGGTGCTCAACATTCAGTTATTCTCTCCAAATCTATCGTTACTTCCCTTAATGCCCTGGCCCAAAGTCAAGGCGTGACTCTATTTGCTATTCTGGTGACCGCTCTCAAGATCCTCCTGTTCAAGTGGACAGGACAAAGTGATATTGTTCTTGGTACAGTAATTGCTGGCCGAAATCGCTCCGAGCTTGAACCGCTCATTGGTTGCTTTATAAATTTCTTGGCTGTGCGTAACCATTTAAATGGTCAACAAAGAGCAGAGGAATTCCTGCAACAAGTCGGAAAAAAAGTTGTCGAAGCTTACTCTAATCAGGATTGTCCCTTCCAGAAAATAATAGAAGCACTTAATCCTGACCGCCAGCTGAATCACAACCCAATTTATAATGTTGCTCTCCTATTGCAGAATTTTCCTTTAAAAGGATTTTTTAATGAAAATCTTGAAGCTACTCCTATAGATATCGATCTTGAATCTTCACTTTTGGATTTAAGATTTGTAATTCTTGAGTCTTCAGAAAAAATGCGTATTGATTGCGAGTACAATACTGACCTGTTTGAGAGCGATACAATTAAACAGCTAGTCGAGGGTTATCAAGGGACCCTAGAGAGGTTGGTGCAGCAGTTAGATTCAAAGCTATCTGACTTTGAGCTATCGGCAGAACTTGAGGTTAAAGCTAAAGCAGCCAAGGCAAGAGATAAAAAGCAAAAGATTGCAATTGCATCAACCTTTACTGCAGAGCCAGTTGAGGAATCTCTCACCTTTTGGATGGAAGAACTAGATTTGCCCTCTGAGATTCAATTTGCCCCTTACAATCAGGTATTCCAGGAACTGCTTAATCCAGTCAGCCTTATTGCTACTAATCAAGATGGCATTAATATTGTCTTAGTCCGTTTTGAGGATTGGCTGAGAAACCAAAAAACCTCGCAACTTAATGGTAACGGTGCTGGCAAGGAGGGTATTCTGACAGTTCAGGAACAACCCGATAAAAAAATAGAACAGATTGAGCAAAATGTCAGAGATATTGCTAGTGCTCTGAAGACTGCAGCTAGAGATTCGTCAACGCCTTACTTGGTCTGTATCTGTCCTCCATCAACTACTGCCGAATCAGAGGATATAGCTCTTTATCTGAGGATGGAAAACTTTTTGGCTTCTTATCTTGAGGAGCTAAGTAGCATTTATTTGGTAAAAAGCTCAGAATTGGTTTCTCTTTATCCAGTTTCAGATTATTACGACCCTCATGGAGACGAGCTCGGTCACATCCCCTATAAGCCAACTTTCTTCAGCGGTCTGGGGTCGATGCTTGCTCGGAAAATCCATGCTCTCAAGAGTATTCCCTACAAAGTGATAGTCCTCGACTGCGACGAGACTTTGTGGAAAGGTGTTTGTGGGGAGGATGGAGCAGCAGGAGTGGAAATAGATGCTCCTCACCAAGCCCTGCAGGAATTCATAGTAACCCAGCAAAGGGCAGGAAAACTAATCTGTCTGTGTAGTAAGAATCAAGAGGTAGATGTATGGGCTGTATTTGAACACCATGATTCAATGCCTTTAAGAAAGGAAGATCTGGTTTCCTGGCGTATTAACTGGAAATCTAAGTCGGAGAATTTGAAAGCTTTAGCCCAAGAGCTGCAACTGGGACTGGACAGCTTTATCTTTATTGATGACAACCCAATTGAGTGTGCGGAAGTCCAAGCTAATTGTCCAGAAGTATTAACCATTCAATTACCTACTGATAGCAGGCAGATTCCTGATTTTATCAAGCATATTTGGGCTTTCGACCAGTTAAAGGTGACGGCTGAAGATGCAGCACGGACAGATTATTATCGCCAGAATGTAGAGCGAGAGAAAGTGCGTCATGAGTCACTCACCTTTGAGGAGTTTCTTGACGGACTGGAATTGCGGGTGAAGATCGATCCCCCCCAACTCCATCAACTCCCTAGGGTAGCGCAGCTAACACAGCGAACGAATCAATTCAATCTGACAACTATTAGGCGCTCTGAAGGGGATGTTAAAGAATTCTGTGCATTAGAAAAGCAAGAGTGTTTGGTAGTAGAGGTAAAGGATCGCTTTGGCGATTATGGTTTGGTCGGACTACTGATGTTTGAGTTGGGTGCTGATGTTTTGAGAGTGGACAGCTTTTTACTAAGCTGTCGGGTGTTAGGCAGGGGCGTTGAGCATCAGATGCTTGCCAAGTTAGGAGATATTGCTAGCGATCGCGGGCTTATTCATGTTGACGTTCCGTATATTCCTACTCAAAAAAATAAGCCAGCACTTGATTTCCTCGAAAGTGTTAGCAGGGAAGGTAAGGAGAGTAAAGGTGAGGGTTTCCTATTCAAATTTAAGGTAGATGGGATAAAAGAGTTGACTTTCTCACCAGGCCAGTTTAACGGGATCGCCACCAAGAAATTACCAACCCAGAAAGACGTTAGCACTATTGTGCAGTACCAAGTAAAATCTGGGCGATATGAAAGAATTGCCACAGAACTACGTCAGGCCGTCCAGGTGCTCAAAGTAATTGAGGAGCGCAAGCAGAAAGAGCGACCAGAGTTAAAAGGAGTTTTTGTTGCCCCTCGCAACCAAGGTGAAGAAATGATAGCTGGGATTTGGAGAGATGTCCTGAAGCTCGAGCAGGTGGGTATCAATGATAACTTCTTTGAATTGGGAGGACATTCCCTACTCGCAACCCAATTAATTGCCAAACTTAGAGAAGCGTTTGAGTTAGAACTTCCCTTACGGACAATCTTTGAATCGCCAACAGTAGCAAAACTTGACCAAACTATAAAAGAAAAACAATTAAATCAAGAAACATTATCTGAATCGAGACCATTAAATTTCGATTTTCCCATAGCTATTGCTTCACCATCGGAGCTGCACGAGCCTTTCCCTCTTACAGAAATACAACAAGCTTATTGGTTGGGACGCCAGGATGCTTTTGAACTAGGAAACATATCGACCCATACCTATATTGAATTTGATTGTAAAAATCTTGATCTGGATCATCTCTCTCAAGCTTGGCAGCGAATCATCAACCACCATGAGATGTTAAGAATGGTAGTACTGTCTGATGGCCAGCAACAGATTTTACCTCACGTTCCAGATTACCAAATTGAAGTATTTGATTTGGACGGGCATTCAAAAGACAGTATTAATGCTCATTTAGAGACCACTCGACAGCAAATGTCTCATGAAGTTTTTGATGCTGACTCTTGGCCTTTGTTTAAGATTTGCGCTACAAAGCTAGATGGCGATCGTTATCGTTTGCATTTTAGTTTTGATGCCTTAATTGCAGACGTATGGAGTCTAATGATACTGGAGCAACAATGGGTAGAAATTTATTTTAATCCACAGACAGAGCTTCCTAAGGTAGACCTATCATTCCGCGATTATATACTTGCAGACCTGAGACTTAAAGAAACATCGCACTACCAAAACTGTCAAAAATATTGGTCGGACCGAATTGCTACACTCCCTTCAGCACCAGAACTACCTCTTGTCCAACTACCCTCTGCTCTTAAAAAACCTCGATTCAAACGATTTAGTGCTGAGCTTGCAGCTCGAGACTGGCAAAGATTGAAAAGCAAAGCTCATGAAATTAATTTGACGGCTTCTGGAATTTTGCTAGCAGCTTTTAGCGATGTCTTAAGCTATTGGAGTAAGGCCCCTCACTTTACCATCAATCTTACACTGTTTAATCGTCTACCTTTGCATCCCCAAGTAAATCAGATTGTTGGTGACTTCACATCCCTCACCCTGCTAGAGGTTGATAACTCTGTAGCGGCTACCTTTGTTGAGCGTGCCCAACGCCTACAGGGAAGATTGTGGGAGGATTTAGACCATAGCTATGTCAGTGGTGTTGAAGTGCAGCGAGAGCTACGACGTCAACGAGGCACTTATCAAGCCATGGGGGTTGTTTTCACGAGTACTCTAGGATTTAGTAATATATCTGAGCAAAATTGGTTGGCTAACCATTTGGGTGAAATGGTCTATTGCATCACTCAAACCCCACAAGTTTGGCTTGACCATCAACTCAGAGAAGAAGAAGGGGCTTTGTTATTCAACTGGGATGTTATCGAAGAACTATTCCCTGCTAACCTCCTAGATGACATGTTTAATAGCTATTGCAATTACCTCAAGCAATTGGCTACTGACGAAACAATTTGGATGGAAAAATATCCTTCTCTACTTCCAGCACAGCAACTAGACGTTATACAACAACTAAACCAAGTCGATCGGGTTCAGACCGTAACGTCTCAGCAGACATTGGATAATTTGTTTGTGCAACAGGTGAAACAACGGGGAGGATCACTTGCTGCGATCGCACCAGAATTATGCCTAACTTACGAACAGCTATACCAACATGCTGTCAAACTAGGACATCAGTTGCGGTCTCTGGGCGCAACTACTGGCACCCACATTGCTGTAGTTATGAGCAAGGGATGGGAACAGATTGTTGCCGTGTTGGGAGTATTGATGGCTGGTTGCACCTATGTACCTATCGATCCAGGGTTGCCACAACAACGTCAATGGTCGCTTCTAACACAAGCACAAATCCAGTTGGTTGTCACTCAAGAGGCACTGTACCAAAGTCTTTCGTGGCCAGAAGAAATTGAGTGTGTACATGTTGAGTATAACCCTCACATAGAAGTGCAGAAAACCTTAGAAATATTGCACCAGCCTGAGGATTTAGCTTATATCATCTATACCTCTGGTTCGACGGGCATCCCTAAGGGTGTGATGATTGACCATCAAGGAGCGGTTAATACAATTATCGACATCAATCAGCGCTTTAGTGTTACCGCTGATGACCGAGTTCTAGCAGTCTCTGCTCTAAATTTCGACCTGTCCGTGTATGACATTTTCGGCACATTAGCAGCGGGAGGGACAATTGTTATACCAACTGCAGCAAAAGCTAAAGATCCCGCACATTGGCTCTGGTTAATCAACGCCCACCAGGTAACGGTTTGGAACTCAGTGCCAGCACTGATGCAGATGTTAGTGGAGTACACTTCAGCCCAATCCACACAACCGCATCATTCACTACGACTGGCTTTGTTATCGGGTGATTGGATACCGTTGAATTTGCCGCAGCAAATCAAAGCTACATGGACAGATATAGAATTAGTTAGCCTAGGTGGAGCAACAGAAGCTTCAATTTGGTCGATTTATTATCCGATAGGAGAAGTTGACTCTAACTGGCGGAGTATTCCTTACGGGAAACCCCTTGGCAATCAAACGATACATGTCCTGAATCAATGGATGGAACCTGCTCCGGTGTGGGTTCCAGGCCAGATTTATATAGGTGGACTAGGATTGGCACGAGGCTACTGGAAAGATGAGGAAAAAACAGCCAAGCACTTTATTCGTCATCCTCTGACCCAGGAGCAATTATATAAAACAGGAGATTTAGGACGCTATTTACCTGATGGAAATATTGAGTTCCTTGGGAGGGAAGATTTTCAGGTAAAAATTAATGGTTATCGAATTGAGTTAGGAGAAATTGAAGCAACACTAATGCGGAATTCATTAGTGAAGAAGGCTGTGGTGAATGCGATCGGAGACTCAATCGATAGGAAAAAGATCGTAGCTTATATTGTGCCCTCAGAGATGCAACCAAAGTTGCCCGAAGCCTATCATCCTAGTGAAAAAGAGGGGATAATCTTTGACCCAGTTGAACGAATTGAGTTTAAGCTCAAGCAACATGGTCTAAGGAAACTGGAATCAACGAATAAGGGTATAGATTTGCCTTTGGATATTGATGAAGAAGCTCTGACCCAAGCTTACTTCCATCGTCAAAGTTATCGACAGTTTCAACTGCAACCATTGGAGTTGAAAGAGTTTAGTCAGTTTTTAAGCTGCTTGCGTCAGTTAAGTTTAGCGGATAAACCGCTGCCGAAATATCTTTATCCTTCAGCAGGTAATCTTTATCCAGTTCAGAGTTATCTGATGATCAAGTCTGAGCGTTTAACTGGAGTTGAAGCAGGTATTTATTATTATTGTCCTCGACAACACCGCTTAGTTTTTATCAGTAATCTAACTAATGCTGAAGGAGATAACATTTATGGAGGGAATCAGTCACTTGTTGAAGAAGCTGCTTTTTCATTGTTTTTGATTGCCAAACTTGATGCTATCACGCCTATGTATGGGGAATTAGCAGAAAGATTTTGCTTGCTGGAGGCAGGGCATATTGGGCAGTTGTTGATGACTACTGCTCCTGAGTTTGGTATTGGTTTGTGTCCGATCGGTAATTTAGATTTCCAACAGTTAAGCCATTTGTTTAAGCTAGAATCCCATCAAATGCTACTTTATAGCTTTGTAGGTGGAAAGATCGAGCCAGCCCAAGCTCAACAGTGGCTAACCTCTTCAGTCTCTCCTCCAAAATCATCCAGTCATTCTGATACGGTTTCTCAGCTGCGCAAGCATCTACAATTACACCTGCCCGACTATATGCTCCCAAGCAAGCTAATGTTACTCGATTCTCTACCGTTGTCTGCAAATGGTAAGATTGACCGTCGCGCTCTCCCTATCCCTGATAATCTCCAAGACCTGGATGAAGAAACCTTTATTGCTCCTCGGGATCTTGTAGAGCTAAAGCTCACCCAAATTTGGTCAGAGGTTCTTAATGTTTTCCCAGTGGGAGTCCAAAGTAACTTTTTTGACATTGGGGGCGATTCTATTGTTGCTATTCGCTTGATGGCTCAAATTGAATATCGGTTTCAACGAAATTTATCCTTAGCAACTTTATTTCAAGGTCAGACCATTGAAAAACTGGCAACGGTTCTCCGGGAGGAACAAGAGTATATTTCCTGGTCTTCGCTAGTACCAATTCAAACTTATGGTTCTAAGCCTCCCTTTTTCTGCATAGCCGGAGGAGGCGGTAATGTTCTTTACTTTTATCATTTGTCTTGCTATTTAGGTCAAGAGCAACCGTTCTATGCGTTGCAAGCTGTTGGTCTTGATGGAGAATCAGAACCTTTCACGCGAGTCGAAGACCTAGCAGCGCACTACATTGAATTAATAAAGTCCATTCAACCGAAAGGTCCATACTTTTTAGGGGGGCATTCCTTTGGTGGATTAGTGGCTTTTGAAGTCGCCCAGCAATTACAAAAGCAGGGGGATGAGATAGCTCTACTCGCTGTTCTAGATATGCATGCACCGGATACAGATAAATTGGGTTCTGGCAGCCATAAGCCAGATATAGATTGGAATAGTGCAAAAATGCTGACTAGCATTGCTAGCATATTTGAGCGTATGTTTGGAAAAAACATTGATGTATCATACGAGTTTCTCCAACAGCTGACTTTTGATGACCAATTAAATTATGTTAACGAGCAATTTCAGAAGGTCAATCTTTTCCCTCCCGAAACTGGAGTTAAGCAAATTCGCGGTCTTATTCAAGTGGCTAGAGCAAATCAAAATGCTTGCTACGTTCCACAGGAGGTTTATCCAACTCAGGTTACTCTCTTTCGCGCTAGTGAGGAAGTGCCAATAGAACTTGCTCCTAGTGTGGATATTTATAGGCTCCTCTACGACAATAGAAAAAACGATCCAATGTGGGGCTGGAGTGAGTTTTCTGCTGGAGAAGTAGAACTGCATTCTGTTCCAGGAGACCATCTGACAATTATGACAGAGCCATACATTGGTGCTCTAGCCGAAAAGTTAAAATCCTCCTTAGAAAAAGCACAAACAGCTAACCCTATGGGTCGTCCGTAGGCTTATTTTTAAGGCGGTGTGGTGGGGCACTCAGCACTCCACAACACCGTTAAATTTATACCAGATTAAATTATAAACTCGTCCATAAATACAAAACTAGGAGAAGAATAATGAAATTTCCTGATGGGCCAAAAACACCAGCATTACTACAGTCTATTAATATCATTGTTAATCCTCTCAATTACTTAGAGGATTGTGCTAAACGCTATGGAGATATGTTTACAATACGTTTTTTGAACTATCCTCCAACGGTGTTTGTCAGTCATCCCCAAGCTATGAAGACGATATTTACAGCCAACCCACAAACATTTAATACAGGGGAAGCTATGAAAGAGTTACCAACCGCTTTTTCAGGGAAAAATGCACTACCATTGTTAGATGGCGATCTTCACAAACATCGAAAAAAAATGTTAATGCCTGCTTTTCATGGTGAGCGGATGCGAGCTTATAGTCAGTTAATTTGTGACATTACTAAGCAACAAATGACGCAGTGGAAAAAAGGAGAACAGTTTCACGTCCAGGGTTCGATGCAAGATATTTCACTGCAATTTATTATACGTGCTATTTTTGGGGTAAATGAAGAAGCTCGCTTCCAACAGCTTAACCAAATATTTATTTCACTTCTGAATTTGATGAGTAGTCCTTTGACTTCTACTGTTTTGTACTTCCATGCCCTACAGCAAGATTGGGGGCCTTGGAGTTTATGGGGACGTTTTGTACGCCTTCGCCAGCAGGTTGATGACATAATTTATGCTGAAATTAAGCGACGTCAGGATAATCCAGCTTTATTAGGTGAAGATATCCTGAGCTTAATGATGAAAGCTCGCAACGATCAAGGCGAGCCGATGAAAGAGGTGGAATTGCGTGACGATTTAATGATATTGTTACTAGGAGGTCATGAAACAACCTCCATGAGTATAACCTGGGCATTGTACTGGATTCACTGCTTACCACAAGTCTATGAGAAGCTTATGGCTGAGTTAGACACTCTTGGCGATAATCCAGATTCAAGTGCGATTACTAAGCTTCCATATTTGAATGCAGTCTGTCACGAGACCCTACGTATATACCCACCTACCATTTTGGGTGCGTATCGTATTGCCCAAAAGCCTATAGAAATTATGGGCTACCACTTTGAGCCAGGTACATACATTTTACCTTGTATATATTTGACCCACAGGCAAGAAGATTTATATCCAGAACCGAATCATTTTAGACCAGAGCGTTTTTTAGACCGACAGTTTTCAGCTTATGAATTTGTGGCTTTTGGTGGCGGAAGCCGTCGGTGTATTGGATATGCGTTGTCTTTGTTTGAAATGAAATTAATCCTGGGGACAATTCTCACTAACCTAAAACTAGCCCTACCTGATAACCGTGTTATCAAGCCTGTACGTAGCGCCTTTACTGTTGCACCTTCTCCAATGTATATGATTCCTGCCTAACAGCTATTATGGAAAACCTAGAATTAATAACGAATAGCACTGTAGATTGTGAGTATAAGCTTTCAAATTTTGATATCACAGCTGGAAAGTTTAGTCCTTATTATGGGACGATCAGTTGGTACCAAAATAGAATTGATGCTCGCAGACTGAAAAAAGCATGTCAACAAATAGTTGATAGCGTACCAATTTTAGGAGGGAGATTGGTAAAGAAATTGTTTAGTCCCATAAAGGTTGTCTGTCAAGCTAAAAAACATGGTATTGGTTTTATTGAAGTCGATCTAGGTAAGCAGGAGATAAATCTTGATAACTTATTAGAGGCAAAAACCTATCTAAACAATGTTTTCAAGATTCCAGAAAAAAGTGTAGATGCTATCAATACAGATGCTCCATTAATTTATTTAATTTTGAATTATAATCAAACTTATAGTGGCATAACTTTACTGGTAAATCATTTGATAGTTGGTGGTGGAACGTATTTCCAATTGTTAGAACATTTAGCTAAAGCTTATGGAGACCCAGATTATGTTTCTAAGTCTGAACCACTATGGACAGTAAATTTTAACAAAATAGATAATTTTCTCAATGCTAGATTGAAAGAAAGGTCATGGACCGAAAAACTGTTAAGTCCGACATTTATCTTTGCTTATATTTTGAGATATTTGTTCATAAAAAAAAGTGATTGGAGTTGTATTAAGTGTATCTTGACAAAGGAAAATTTAGATTTAATTAAGCAAACAACTCAAAAAATGTATGATGGCGAAACTGTGTACAGCAGAAATGATGCTTTATTGGAATTTTTATCAGTTACTCCTATCAAACAATTTATAATTGTTATCAATCTAAGATATAGAAAATTCGATATACCAGAAAATTATTTAGGAAATGCTGAAACTATAGTATCAGGTTTAACTAAACCAGAAAATAACTATATGTTAAAACATTCTGATGTTAGAAAAACCATAAATGAGCTTCGCGGACTATATAGTTTTTTACCAGTTTTTAATAGTGAATTTTTAATAATAAATAGTTGGATTAAATTACAAAAATTACCAAGTTTTGGTGAAAACGAGGTCGTTATTCAAAAGAATTTTGAGTTTGACGATAAACCTTTCGATCTATCATCATTTCCCTGTAGAAATGCCCTAGTATATAGATTGACAAAAACTAAATATTTCTTGATGTATTTTAACTTGAAAAATGTTGTATCCCAAGTCAAAAATAAATTAAGAGATATTGGTGTGGAAGAGATCGTTATTGAAACCTATTGAATAATAAATTACCTCCTAAAACTATAGTTGAAGAGGGGTGTGTTTTCCCTATCCGTCTTATAGATGATTAATGAAGGACAACTTTTATGAAAACTAACAATAAATTTTTATCTTTGATAGATCTCCTACGTTATCGAGCAACGAATGAAGGTAACAAAAAAGCCTATACGTTTCTTTTTAATGGACAAACAGAAGCAAACATTTTGACTTATGGAGAATTGGAAAGGAGGGCACGGGCGATCGCTGCTAAACTTGAGACAATGGAGATAGCTAAGGGGGAGCGAGCATTGCTGCTCTATTCTCAGGGTCTGGATTTCATTTTTGCTTTCTTTGGATGTTTATATGCAGGAGTCATTGCGATACTAGCTCCCCCGCCTGATGCAATTCAGTTGAAGCGAACTCTGCCTAGACTTTAAGCTTTTGTCAAGGATGCCCAAGTCTCTATTGTGCTGACTAAATATGAAATTGATTCTCTGTCTCAAATGAACTCAATGGACAAATAACTCAAAGCGATTGGCCGTAGGCCACGCGGGGCGCGATCGCACAGATAACATTAAAGAAAATAACTGGAGCAAAGTAGAACTATGAACTTAATTGAATTCTTACAAGACCTTTCTATCAAAGGGGTTAAATTATGGAGTGATGAAGGAAAGTTAAGAACTGGAGGTTCCCAAGAAGTACTGACCACTGATGTTATGGCCGAATTAGAGCAGTATAAATCAGAAATCTTACAGTTACTAAACGAAAATCCAGATATATCCCAAGTCCATCCCCTCTCTTATGGTCAAAAAGATCTCTGGTTTTTGTGGCAGCTATCACCCCAGGGTCATAATTATAATGTGTCATTTTCGGTTCGGATCTACTCCAAGGTAGATCTAACTATTTGGCAACAGGTTTTTCAAGCTCTAAGGGAAAGGCATCCGCTACTACGGAGTACATTACCGAAGTTAGGCCAACAACCAATCCAACAACTACATCAACATCAAGAGTTAGACTTCTTAAAGATAGATGCTTCTAGTTGGAGTGAAGAGGAGTTAAACAAAAAGGTAGTTGAAGCTCACAGACATCCTTTTAACCTAGAAACAGAACCAGTGATGCGAGTTAGGTGGTTCACTTGTTCCGAGCAAGACCATATTATGTTACTGACAATACATCACATTGCTTTAGATGGTTGGTCCTGCAACTTAATTGCCAAAGAGCTACCACAACTTTACCAAGCTCAACTAAATGGGCTTGAGGCATCCCTACCACCACTACAGCATTCTTATCAAGATTATGTTAGCTGGCAAAAGGAGTTAGTAGAAGGAGAAGAAGGAGAACAACTATGGAACTATTGGCAACAAAGATTGGCCGGAGAATTACCGGTATTGAATTTGCCTACAGACAAACCACGACCCCCTATACAGACTGATAATGGTGGCAGCTATCCCTTCAAATTATCAGAAAAGTTGACTGAACAACTGAAAGAACTAGCTCAAACAGAGGGTGCAACTCTTTATATGACTCTGTTGGCTGCTTTTCAAGTGCTTCTGTATCGTTACACCGGTCAAGAGGATATTTTAGTAGGTTCTCCTACTTCTGGCAGATCTAAAGCGGAGTTTGCTTCTATTGTTGGTTACTTTATAAACTCAGTAGTAACGAGAGCAGATTTGTCAGGGAATCTCTCTTTTAGAGATTTCCTCTCCCAAGTACGCCAGACAGTCCTGGGAGCACTAGATCATCAAGATTATCCCTTTGCTTTATTGGTAGAAAAGTTACAGGTAGAACGTGACTCCAGTCGTGCTCCTCTTTTTCAGGCTGGCTTTGTACTACAAAAATTCCTGGAATCTCAAGATCTGCAAAAGGTGTTGTTGAGCAGCAAAAAAACCTTGATGAATTGGGGAGGACTTGAAGTAGAACCTTTTGTCCTCGAACAGTATGAAAGTCAATATGATTTATTCCTGGAGATGCTTGAAGAGGACTCATCTCTGGTTGGGTTGTTAAAATACAATGCTGACTTATTTGATCAGCAAACTATTGCCCGAATGGCTAGTCATTTCCAGAACTTGTTAGAAGGGATAGTGAATGATCCGCAACAGAGAGTAACAGCACTACCATTAATGACAGAGGTAGAGCGAGAACAGATATTGGTAGAATGGAATAATACGAAAACAGATTACCCAAATGATAAATGTATCCATCAGTTATTTGAGGAACAGGTAGAGAAAAACCCAGATGCAGTAGCAGTAGTATTTGAACAACAAAAGCTGACCTATTCCCAATTAAATAGCAAAGCTAATCAACTAGCTCATTACTTGCAAAAATTGGGGGTAGTACCAGAAACCCTAGTGGGAATATGTGTAGAGCGTTCGTTAGAGATGGTAGTAGGTTTATTAGCCATACTCAAAGCCGGAGGAGCTTATGTGCCATTAGACCCGAATTATCCAACTTCGCGTCTCAATTACATGGTAGAAGATGCACAACTATCCATCATCTTGACTCAAGAAAAATGGCAGCATCATCTATCGGAAACTATAGGAACTGTGATTTGTTTGGATACAGATTCCGAAATTATTAATCAACAGAGTCAGCAAATGCCCGAAAATCAGGTAACAGCTAATCAGTTAGCTTACGTTATCTATACTTCAGGTTCAACGGGTCAACCAAAAGGAGTAACTATTCCTCATCAAGGAGTAGTTCGGCTTTTTAGCAACACCAACTATGTGCAACTGGATCCTACAGACCGGGTAGCTCAAGTTTCCAATACCTCTTTTGATGCAGCCACATTTGAAATTTGGGGAGCTTTATTACACGGAGCAGTGGCAGTAGTAATTACCAAATCTGTACTCCTTTCTCCTCAAGAGTTTGTCAACTATATCAAACAAGAAAAAATTACGACACTATTTTTGACAACAGCTTTATTTAATCAGTTAGCCTACTCAGTACCAGAAGCATTCAGTACCTTGAAACATTTGTTATTTGGAGGAGAGGCAGTAGACCCGAAATCAGTGAAACAGGTACTTGAAAAAGGGGCACCAGAAAGATTGCTTCATGTCTATGGACCGACAGAAAATACCACATTCTCTTCATGGTACAAGGTGACTAAAGTAGCAGAAGGAGCAACAAATCTGCCCATAGGTAAGCCAATATCCAACACCCAAATATATATCCTCGACTCCCAATTGCAACCAGTGCCCATAGGAGTAGCAGGAGAACTTCATATTGGAGGAGATGGTTTAGCAACAGGCTACCACAAGCGCCCCGAACTCACAGCCTCCAAATTTATTCCCAACCCTTTTGATAAATCAAAAGTCAACCCCCCCCTTGAGGGAAGTCAAAAGTCAAAATTATATAAGACAGGGGATTTGGTTCGCTACTTAGGGGATGGCAACATCGAATTCTTGGGTAGAATAGACCACCAAGTAAAAATCCGGGGATATCGCATCGAAACAGGAGAAATAGAAGCAGTTCTCAATTCATACCCTAAAGTCAAAGAAACAGTAGTAGTAGCAAGAGAAGACAACCCAGGAGACAAACGCCTAGTAGCATACATAGTACCACAAACCCAAACCATAACCACCTCCAACCGAGAACTATCAGAAACCCAAGTAGATAGTTGGCAAGATATATATAACCAAAAAATCTACGACCAACTAAGTAAAGTAAGCGATCCCCTATTCAACATTAGAGGATGGTTAAGCAACTACGATAACCAGCAAATACCAGAGCAACAAATGCGCATCTGGGCTGGGGATATTGTGTCTCAAGTATTAGCTCAGAAACCAGATAGTGTTTGGGAAATAGGTTGTGGTACAGGAATGCTGCTATTTCAAATCGCACTGGAGACACAAAAATATTATGGCACAGATATCTCCAATGTCTCATTAGAATACATTAAACAACAAATAGAACAGCAACCAGACAAATATGGTCATGTTTCCTTAGCACAGAAACGAGCCGAAAACATGGCTGATATAGCAGATAACAGTTTTGATGTCGTATTGCTTAGTTCCATCGTCCAGTGTTTCCCTAGTATGGAGTATTTCTTGGAAGTAATAGAAAACAGTATCCGGGTAATTAAACCAGGAGGAATGATTTTCTTGGGAGATATTCGCAGCTTGCCATTAATCAAAGAATTTCATAGTTCGGTGCAACTGTATCAAGCAACTCCATCATTATCACTAGAACAAATCAAGGAAAAGATAGACAGAGAAATTGATCAGGAAACCGAGTTGTTATTGTCACCAGAGTTGTTTGTAGCTCTGAAAGAAAAACATCCAGAAATCAGTCATGTACAAATACGCATACAGAGGGGAAGGGAGCAAAACGAACTGAATAAATATCGCTATAGCGTACTCTTGCATATAGAAGCTCAAGCAGCATCAGTAGTAGCAGAGACAGTAGAAACAGGAGAGGAACTGAGCGTTCAAGATATAGAAACTTATCTGAAAGACAAAAAGCCAGAATCAATTTGCTTTAGTGGTTTAGTAAATAGGAGAGTGGCTAGCGATCGAGATTTAGTGGAGTTCCTGTCACAGTCAGAAGAGAAACTGAATGTAGAGCAGTTGAGACAAAAATTAGAGTCAAAGCCAGTCAATGGCATCGATCCAGAAAGGTTATATGAACTGAGTTCAGATTTAGGGTATACCTTAGAGTTGTGTTGGTCTGCTCAGGGAAGAGGAGAATTGATGGATGGGGTATTTGTGCGCAGTGAGTTAGCCCAAGACGGGATAGTGTTAACACCCCTAACTCAAAAATCGGTGGTAGCAAGTAACTGGCATCATTATGGGACTAATCCCTTGAGTTCTGAGGTCAGAAAGCAACTGGTACCGGAGTTGAGAGAGTATCTGGAGTCGCGGTTGCCAGACTATATGGTGCCATCGGGGTTGATGGTGTTGTCGCAACTGCCTCTGACTCCTAATGGCAAGGTAGACCGTAAGGCTTTGCCTGTACCAGACGTGACCAGTAGTATGTCAACGGAGTATCTAGCTCCCCAGACACAGACACAGAAAGCATTAGCAGAGATTTGGGTAGAAGTATTGGGAATAGACAAAGTGGGAATACATGATAACTTCTTTGATTTAGGCGGGCATTCTTTACTGGCAACTCAGGTTATGTCTCGGGTGCGAAATATTTTTGAGATTGAACTAACCTTAAAGCGTTTATTTGAGTCACCAACTATTGCTGACATAGCCAAAAGCTTAGAAGTGCTGAGTCAACTAGCACAAGAAGAAAAGACATTAAAATCAGAAACAGAAATAGAATATGAGGAGGAAGTATTATGAAAACAATTGATTTCGTTTCTTACCTGCAAAATCTGGGTGTGAAATTTTGGATAGATGGAGAGCAACTCCGCTATCGTTCTCCCAAGGGAGTAATAACTCCAGAACTTAAAAAGGATATAGTTGAGCGCAAAGCAGAACTCCTAGATTTGCTTAGGGAAGTCCAGACAATTCAGCAATCTGTAGCTAGTTCCATTAAACCAATTTCTAGGGAACAGGTAATCCCCTTATCCTATGCACAACAAAGGCTATGGTTTCTTGAAAAAATGGGCTTGAGTAGCAACACCTACAATGTACCATTAATCTTCAATATAGTAGGTAAATTAGACTATGTAGCCCTACAAACAACTATAAACAAAATCATTGCTCGCCATGAAACTCTGAGAACAACCTTCAGTGAAATCAACGGCACACCAGTACAAATAATTAAACCTTCTTTTGAACTACAACTGCCGAAAAAAGACCTAAGTGGATTAACACCATCAGAAGCTACCACCAAACTCCAACAACTACTCCAACAAGAAAATGAACAAAAATTCAATCTAGAAGTAGATCCCCCCATACGCACTCAGTTGTACCAACTAGGAACAACAGAATACATACTGCAAATCACCTTACATCACATAGCTGGGGATGGTTGGTCAGGCACAGTATTACCCAAAGAACTCTCAGCTATTTACACTGCTATCCTGGAAGACCAACCATCCCCATTACCAGAGTTGCCCATACAATATGCAGATTTTGCAGTTTGGCAAAGGAACTACTTACAAGGTAAGACCCTAGAAACCCAATTAAGTTACTGGAAGCAAAAGCTGCAAGACCTACCCCAACTACAACTACCCACAGATCATCTCCGACCCCCATTTCAAACCTTTAATGGAGCAAGCATACTCATCACCATACCAGCAGAGTTGACCTCAAAACTGAGAAAAATGACTCAACAACTGGGAGTCACTCTATTTATAACCTTGTTAGCAGGGTTCAAAGTCTTACTGTCTCGTTACAGTGGTCAACAGAGTATAGCAGTAGGTTCACCCATAGCCAACCGCAACCACAGAGAAATAGAAGGGTTAATTGGTTTCTTTGTTAACTCCCTAGTCATGTACACAGATTTGGGAGAGGAACTAAGCTTCACAGAAGTATTAAACAGAGTCAAAGAAACAGCTCTAGAAGCTTATAGTCACCAAGACATACCCTTTGAGAAATTGGTAGAAGAGTTGCAACCAGAACGGACTATATCGCAAAACCCCTTGTTTCAGGTAGTATTTGCTGTTCAGCAGAAGGAAATGTTTAAACCATCCTTTAGCCTGCTTAACTTAGAGGTAGAGTTAGGTTGGGAGCAATGGATGGTAGATCTAATAGCAGTGCGGATGGACTTAGAGTTACATCTGTGGCCAGTAGGAGAGGAAATAAAAGGATTTTGTGCTTATAACCGAGACTTATTTGAGGCCGAAACTATTAATCGGATGCTGTCACATTACCAAAACTTGCTCTCCGCAGCAGTAGAGACACCAGATCGACCTATTAGCCAGTTGCCATTAATGACAGGGCCAGAGCTAGACCAAATACTTGTGGAGTGGAACAATAGGAAAATAGATTATCCTACGGACAAATGTATCCATCAGTTATTTGAGGAACAGGTTGAAAACAACCCAAATGCCATAGCAGTAGTATTTGAAGAGCAAAAGCTGACTTATTCCGAATTAAATAGCAAAGCTAATCAACTAGCCCATTATTTGCAAAAATTGGGAGTAGTTCCAGAAACTAGAGTGGGAATATGTGTAGAGCGTTCGTTAGAGATGGTAGTAGGTTTATTAGCCATACTCAAAGCCGGAGGAGCTTATGTGCCATTAGACCCGAATTATCCAACTTCGCGTCTCAATTACATGATAGAAGATGCACAACTATCCATCATCTTGACTCAAGAAAAATGGCAGAATCATTTATCGGACACAAAAGCATCTGTAATCTGTTTAGATACAGATGAAGAAATTATTAATCAACAGAGTCAGCAAATACCCGAAAATCAGGTAACAGCTAATCAGTTAGCTTACGTTATCTATACTTCAGGTTCTACGGGTCAACCAAAGGGGGTAACTATTCCCCATCAAGGATTATTAAATCTAGTGTTTTGGCATCAACGTACTTTTGAAGTCAAATCATCAGACAAAGCGTCTCAAATAGCAGGAGTAGGTTTTGATGCCTCTGTCTGGGAAATCTGGCCTTACCTGAGTGCAGGCGCTTGCTTACACTTAGTCAACTCAGAAACTCGTCTGTCTCCAGAAGCACTCAGAAATTGGCTAATTTCAGAACAAATAACAATTAGTTTTGTGCCCACACCTCTATTAGAAAATTTGTGTTCCTTAGAATGGCCTGCACAAACAAAATTGAGAACTGTACTCACAGGAGGAGACAAACTGCACAAGTACCCATCAGCAGCTTTACCATTCCGTGTATTTAATAACTATGGTCCGACAGAGAATACGGTTGTTACTACTTCTGGGTTAGTAGTTTCAGGTCAGGAGGGCAGTATTTCACCATCTATTGGTAAGCCAATATCCAATACCAAAGTATATATTTTGGATAAAAATTTCCAACCAGTGCCCATAGGAGTAGCAGGAGAACTTTATATCGGAGGAAATAGTTTAGCAACAGGCTATCACAACCGCCCCAAACTCACAGCCGAGAAATTTATTACCAACCTTTTTGACAAGTCACAAGCCACAAATTTATATAAAACAGGAGACTTAGCACGTTATCTTCCTGATGGCAACATAGAATTTATTGGTCGCATTGACCAGCAAGTTAAAATCAGAGGTTTCCGCATTGAAATTGGAGAAATTGAAGCTTTAGTTTCACAATATCCTGATGTCAAGGAAAATGTGGTTATTGCTCAGTCGGACCCAGCAGGAGACAAACGCCTGGTAGTCTATATAGTTCCTAAACAGGAATCTACTCAAGACACTTCCCTAATTCCTCAGATTCGCCAATTTCTAAAGCAAAAGCTACCTGAATACATGATTCCGGCAGCTTTCGTATTACTAGATGCTTTCCCTCTAACCCCCAACGGCAAGATTGATCGTCGTGCTTTGCCAGTTCCCGATACTGTTCCTTCAGGTATATCAACAGCTTATGTGACGCCTCAGACGGAAACAGAGCAACTTCTGGCTAAGATTTGGCAAGAGGTTCTACAGGTAGAAAAAGTGGGAATTTATGATAATTTTTTTGAACTTGGAGGTCATTCATTACTAACAATTAAAGTTCACACTAAGCTACAGGAAATCTATGCACAATATATCTCACTTGTTAAACTTTTTCAACACCCAAATATATCGGAATTTTCTAAATATTTAATTGATTTACAAAGGGGAAAAGTAACTGATTATTTAACTAATGGTCAAGCCAAGGCTCGTAGTGACCGGAAAACTTCGATGAAACAGCAAAGGTTACAAAGACAGCAAAATCGTAGACAGAAATAAATAAATTATTTTTAATGAATAAAATGATTACTACAAATAATATTGATGATTCAGCGATCGCTATCATTGGCATTTCTGGTCGTTTTCCCAAGGCGAATAACATTGATACTTTCTGGAAAAATTTACAAGAGGGTGTGGAGTCTATTGAATTTTTCTCTGAACAGGAACTATTGGAGGAAGGGATCGACCCCAGCTTGTTAAAAAAACAGAATTATGTTAAAGCAGGAACTGTAATTTCAGACATCGATCTCTTTGATGCTAGTTTCTTTGACTATAATCCCAGAGAAGCTGAAATCATTGACCCACAACAACGCCTATTTCTGGAGTCTGCTGTTGAAGCACTAGAAGTTGCTGGTTATGACTCACAAACTTATGGGGGTGCTATAGGAGTTTATGCTGGTCTGAGTGAGAACAGTTACGCCCGCAATAATATCTATCCTCATCTAGAAAATTCAGAACCAGGAAACGTTTATCAATTTCTTTTGGGCAATGGTAATGATTTCTTATCAACCCGGGTTTCTTACAAACTAAATTTAACAGGACCAAGTATTACAGTTCAAACTGCTTGCTCCACTTCTTTAGTTGCTGTTCATCTAGCTTGCCAAAGTTTGCTCAGTGGTGAATGTGATATGGCTTTGGCAGGTGGTGTTTCCATTCAAGTTCCCCACAAAAAAGGTTATTTATATCAAGAGGGAATGATTATGTCTCCTGATGGACATTGCCGAACTTTTGATGCTAAAGCCAAGGGAACTTTAGGTGGTAATGGGTTGGGTATTGTGGTCTTGAAAAGATTAGAAGATGCGATCGCAGATGGCGATTACATCTATGCTCAGATTAAAGGTTCTGCTATCAACAACGACGGTTCATCAAAAGTTGGCTACACTGCTCCTAGTGTAGAAGGTCAAGCAGCAGTGATTTCTGAAGCCCAGTCAATAGCTGGGATTGACCCGGAAACAATTACTTATATAGAAGCTCATGGAACTGCAACTCCCCTAGGAGACCCCATTGAAATTGCAGCTTTAACCAAAGTGTTTCGAGGGACTACCGAAAAAAAAGGCTTTTGTGCCATTGGTTCGCTGAAAACTAATATGGGGCATCTAGATGCAGCAGCAGGGGTTGGTGGCTTGATCAAAACAGTTTTAGCCCTCAAACACAAGAAACTACCACCAAGCCTGAATTTTGAAACACCGAACCCCACCATTGACTTTGCTAATAGCCCTTTCTACGTTAATACCACTCTCTCGGAGTGGAACACCAATGGAACACCTCGTCGGGCCGGAGTAAGTTCTTTTGGTATTGGTGGTACAAATGCTCATGTAGTTCTTGAAGAGGCTCCTACTTTAGAACCATCCTCAACGTCTCGCCCCTGGCAGTTGTTGATACTTTCTGCCAAAACCAATTCAGCCTTAGAAATAGCAACGACTAACCTCGCTGCACACTTAAAACAGCATCCAGACATGAACCTTGCAGATGTTGCTTATACCCTACAAGTAGGTCGTACAGCCTTCGAGTATCGCCAGATGTTAGTCTGTCAAGATATAGATGATGCCCTCAAAGCACTTTCTGCACCAGAAACTCAACCTGTATTTACTCACTACCAAGAGCTAACCCAGCGACCTGTAGTGTTCATGTTTTCTGGTCAAGGCTCCCAATATGTAAATATGGCGCAGGAACTATACCAGACAGAACCAACCTTTCGCGCTCAGATAGATAGTTGCTCAGAACTACTGATTCCACATTTAGAAGTTGACCTGCGTCAGCTCCTCTATCCACAACCAGAAAAAATAGAGACAGCAACATTAAAACTGAAACAGACAGCGATCGCTCAGTCAGCACTATTTGTAGTTTCCTATGCTTTAGCAATTTTATGGCAAGAGTGGGGTGTGTCTCCTCAAGCAATGATTGGACACAGCATTGGTGAATATGTGGCAGCGACTCTTGCTGGTGTGTTTTCCTTAGAAGATGCTCTCGCTTTGGTGGCGAAACGGGGACAACTGATGCAGCAACAGCCACCAGGAGCAATGCTAGCCGTATCTATCTCAGAGCAAGAATGCCAAACTCTGCTAGGCGATCGACTTTCCCTAGCTGTTATTAACGGATTATCCCAATGTGTCATTTCAGGTCCAATAGAGGCGATCGATACCCTGCAGCAGCAGTTATCAGAACAAAAGGTAGAGTCTCGTCGCCTCCATACTTCCCATGCCTTTCATTCTCAGATGATGGAGCCAGTTGTAGAGCCATTCATAGAGTATATTAAACAACTACCGTTGCATCCTCCAGAAATTCCCTATATTTCTAATGTCACTGGTACTTGGATTACAGCAGAGCAAGCAACAGATCCTAACTATTGGGCAAAACATCTACGTCAACCGGTACGCTTTGCTGAAGGTATACAGAAATTTTTGCGCGATCGTTCCCAAATTTTATTGGAAGTCGGACCAGGACGGACATTAAGTAGTTTAGCTAAACGGCATCCAGATAAAGCAGACGAGCAGATTTTACTAACTTCAGTACGCCATCCCCAAGAAAAGCGCTCCGATCTAGATTTCTTGCTGAATACATTAGGTCAACTTTGGTTAGCTGGAGTCAGGGTAGATTGGGAGGGATTTTACAGCCATGAAAAACGTTACCGCATTCCCTTACCTACTTATCCTTTTGAGCGCCAGCGTTACTGGGTGCCTCAGAGCAGAACTCCAAAGCACAATGTCCAACCAAAGCCATCCAGACTTGAGAAAACAACCGAGCTGGCAGACTGGTTTTATATTCCATCTTGGAAACGCTCTAATAGTAATAATACTAAGCCTATTATCCCCACTACGCATCTCGTGTTTGCTGATGAGTTTGGTTTGGGTGACAAAATAGTGCAAAAAATGGAAAGGGATGGTCAAAATGTTATTACAGTCAGAGTCGGGACGGGGTTTAAAAAACTAAGCGATCGCCTTTATCACCTTAATCCTGAACAAGAGGATGACTATCACGCCTTATGTCAAGAACTGCATGAACGGGACGAGTACCCAAAAACTATCCTTCATTTATGGAGTGTTGCCCCTAAGAGTAAGGATAAATTAGAAATTGAGTGGGTGGAAAAGTCACAAAATCTAGGCTTTTACAGCTTGTTGTTCCTTGCCAAGGCACTGGGAAGACAGCAGATTAGTGGCGAATTGCTGCTAGGGGTAGTGACCAACAATATGCAGAAAATTGGCGACGAAGCTTTATTAAACCCAGAGCAAGCAACTGTAACAGGACCAATTATAACTATTGGGCAAGAATACCCTAACATAATTTGTAGGAGTATTGATGTGGTGCTTCCAGATTCTGGAACCCTAGAGCAAGAAATGCTCATAGAGCAAATCACATCGGAATTAGCGATCGAGCAATCGGAGAAAATGGTTGCCTACCGAATGAGCGATCGCTGGGTGCAAACTTTTGATCCATTCAGATTGGAGGCAGGAGAGAAAACAAACCTACGATTAAAACCACAGGGAGTTTATCTAATTACAGGTGGGATCGGAGGTATAGGTATGATTCTAGCAGAACATTTGGCAAAAACTGTACAAGCAAAACTGATTTTGATTGGGCGTTCAAAATTTCCTCCCAGAGAAGAATGGTCAGAATGGTTAGCCAGTCACAATGCTCAAGACAGTATCAGTCAAAAAATACATAAAATTCGTAAATTAGAAGCTTTAGGTTCTGAGGTTTTGAACATCTGTGCCGATGTCGCAAATCTCCAACAAATGCAAGATGCGATCGCTCAAGCTCTCAAAAAGTTTGGTCAACTCAATGGAGTAATTCATGGAGCAGCAATAACTGGGGAAAAGTCATTTCAAACCATTGTCAAAGCTAGTAAAACAGATTGTGAACAACAATTTCAGCCAAAAGTCAAGGGTACTTTGGTTTTGGCTAAGACTTTGGAGAAACTTGAGCTGGATTTTTGTATTTTAATGTCTTCCTTATCATCAGTTTTAGGAGGGTTAGGTTTTGTTGCCTATTCTTCAGCAAATAGTTTTATGGATGCTTTCGTTCATCAACATAACCAGACAAGCGTTGTACCTTGGGTAAGCGTGAATTGGGATGGCTGGCAAGTTATGGAAGTGGCAAAACCAAATAAATCTGTAGGCTCTTCCTTAGCTGAATTAGCGATCTTGCCAGAAGAAGGTGTCAATGTTTTTCAAAGAATTTTATCCACAAATGGACTCGATCAGATAGTTGTCTCGACTGCCAACTTACAAGATCGCATTAACCAATGGGTAAACCTTAAATTTTTACAACAGTCTGATAAATCTCAAACACCAGAACTTTCCTCATCCCACTCACGACCTAAATTGGCAACTTCCTATATTGCGCCACGGGATCAGACAGAGCAAACCATTGCTGAAATTTGGCAACAAAGTCTAGGGATTGAGCAAATAGGAATTGAAGATAATTTCTTTGAGTTAGGAGGAGACTCCCTCATAGCAGTTCAGGTAATTGATAAATTACGGGAAACCTTCCAAACTGAGCTACCTATAGAGGCTATATTAAATACTGCTACTATTGCTAAACTTTCTGAATCAATTCAGGCAAGAACCTCATCGGAAAATATTCCAGGTCAGGAAACACCACAAGCACCTTCCTCCTTGCTGGTAGAACTTCAAGCAGGGAGCAATAACAAACAGCCTCTTTTCTTATTACACGCTGTTGGCGGAACAGTCTATATATATAGGGAGCTAGCTAGTTTTTTAGGCTCAGATATACCAGTTTATGGGATACAAGCACAGGGTTTAGATGAAAAAACAGAAGTACTTACCTCTGTTGAAGAGATGGCAACTGAATATATCAAAGCGATACGCACCGTTCAACCTAAGGGTCCATATTTTCTCGGAGGTACTTCCTTAGGAGGTCTTCTAGCTTTCGAGATAGCACAGCAACTCCATGCAGAAGGTGAAAAGGTAGCATTGCTGGCTATGATCGACACTCCCGGTCCGGGTGAAATGCCAAAGAAATTAGATAGCGAAACAGAGATCATGGGTTATCTTCTTGATACCCTATTCGAGTTAGACAACAGTTTTTTGTCCTTGAATTCTTTCCCACAAGTTGGCAATTTTGAAGATCAAGTAATTTATGCTTTGGAGCAAGCAAAGATTGCTAAGTTGATCCCCGATGATTTCCCGATATCTCAAACTCGTCAATTCATCCAAGTCTTCAAGGCAAATAAGGAGGCAATGTGGAGCTACAAGCCACAGATATATCCTGGAAAAATTATCTTTTTCCGTGCTGAAGACAGGTGTAAAGAATACGACCCATTACATCCAGAATACCCCTGGATTGAGCTAGCTGCTTCAGGGATCGAGATTTACACAGTTGGTGGCACCCACATTACCATAAATTATGAACCTTATATTCAGGTTATAGCAGAAAAAATACAGTTGTACTTTGAACAGAATAATTAGGGTTTGCTGATTAAATATAAAAGCATGGATGATTAATGAAGGACAACTTTATATGAAAACTAACAATAAATTTTTATCTTTGATAGACCTCCTACGTTATCGAGCAACGAATGAAGGCAACAAAAAAGCCTATACGTTTCTTTTTAATGGACAAACAGAAGCAAACAGTTTGACTTATGGAGAATTGGAAAGGAGGGCACGGGCGATCGCTGCTAAACTTCAGACAATGGGGATAGCTAAGGGGGAGCGAGCATTGCTACTCTATTCTCAGGGTCTGGATTTCATTTGTGCTTTCTTTGGATGTTTATATGCAGGAGTCATTGCTATACCAGCTCCCGCGCCTGATGCAATTCGGTTGAAGCGAACTCTCCCTAGACTTCAAGCTTTTGTCAAGGATGCCCGAGTTTCTATTGTGCTGACTAAATCTGAAATTTATTCTCTGTTCTCAGATGAATGGAAAAAAGATTTTGAATATCATAATATACTATGGTTATTTACTGAAGAGATATCAGACGAACTAGCAAGCCAATGGCAGGAATTTAAAATAGATCTAGATGGTATAGCTTATTTACAATATACTTCTGGGTCTACATCCACACCAAAAGGCGTTATAATTACCCATAACAATTTAATTCACCATTCTGCCTACATCAAGCAGGCTTGGAACTACACTTCAGATAGTGTTGCAGCTACTTGGATGCCTTACTTCCATGATTATGGTCTAATTGATGGACTCATACAGCCAATTTATTCTGGTATTACTTGTTATGTCATGTCATCATTAGCCTTTATTAAAAAACCAAGCTGCTGGCTGGAAGCTATTTCTAAGTATAAGGTAACCCATAGCCAAAGCCCAAACTTCGGCTATGACCTCTGTATTCATAAAGTTAGCTCGGAAGAATTATCTGAGTTAGACCTGAGGAGTTGGAGAACTGCTAGTAATGGAGCAGAGCCAATTCGTAAAGATACTATAGAAAAGTTTATTCAAAAATTTGAACCCTGTGGTTTCCAAGCTACAGCTTTTTATCCAGCTTATGGCCTTGCAGAAGCAACCTTACTAGTAGCGACTAAACCTCACAATAATGTGCCTCAAATCACCCCAGTTGTGGCATCAGCCTTAGAGAAAAATCAGATTGTTGAGGGGGATACTAATCAAAAGGGAAATCGATATGTAGTTAGTTGTGGCTTCCCGATTTGTGACACAAATGTAATTATAATCAATCCCAATACTTTAACTAAGTGTGCGTCAGATGAAGTTGGCGAAATTTGGGTATCAAATTTGAGTATTGCTCAAGGTTACTGGAATAGACCAGAAGAGACAAAGCAAACATTTCAGGCTTATACAGTAGATACTGGTGAAGGTCCATTTCTACGTACTGGTGACTTGGGGTTCATCAAGAATGGTCAGCTGTTTATCACTGGGCGCTTGAAGGATGTAATTATCATTCGAGGCCACAATCATTATCCTCAGGACATTGAATTTACTGTTGAAAATAGTCACCCATCATTGCGTAAAAATTCAGGGGCTGCATTTGGGATTGAGGTAGATAACGAAGAGAAACTAGTCGTTGTTCAGGAGGTTGAACGAAGTTGGCTGCGAGAACTGGATTTCAATGAAGTAAATGGAGATATTCGTCAGGAATTGATGGCGCAACACGAACTACAGGTTTATGCGATCGCATTGATAAAATCAGGTAGCATTCCTAAAACTTCAAGTGGCAAGATAATGCGTCAAGCTTGTCGGATTAAGTTTCTAGAGGGAACTTTGGAAGTTATAAATTCAGGTGGTGGTAATCCAGAACACTTAAGAAAACTAACTGTTATGAGTGTTATGATGGCAACTCCAAAAAATGGGGCGCATCTGAGGTAGGGACTGTGGCTCATAAGGGTAGGTTTTTTACTTTGACCTCAGGTGTGGGGTATTGGGTGTGGGGTGTGGGGTGTGGGGGAGAAGAAAGCGATGCAGTGGCCTCACGGGGGTTTCCCCCGGAGACAAAACCTGATTACGTGGAGCCTTTATGGTTGGTAGGCTATGCA
>WTKN01000436.1 GCA_011524395.1 Moorena sp. SS36440bin_2 | reverse complement strand
ATAAGAGACAGGATGGGGATAATTTTATTATTCTTTATCAATGGTCATGGGCATCTTGGTGGAATGGGCATCTTGCCCGTTCCTAGACTGGTAACTAAGTTGAATGTACTTCATTACGGTTGCCAAGAAACGCGCTTATCCCTCTTCTGTCAGTTTCCGATCACTCCCGATTCCCGATTCCCCACTCCCCTCTTTAAACAGAAAACCCCAACAAGCATGCCACGCTTTGTAGCAAACTCTACCGCTAGGGTTTCTCTATCTCAATCAAATTTGTCAAAAAAGTCTCATCAAAGGAAGAGGTCGGTGCCGTGGTAACGGAAGACCCGGAAGTAGCCAGGGTTTCCGGTCAATAAATTGGCTGCTAATCGACCGCCCACCACTGATAAAAACAACTTTTGACATCAGGTCGATGTGTTGCTTTGCTAGAAGAAAAGATCACGCCAAAAATCACGACGCACTTGACGCCACGTACTCTTAATCTGACGGTTAATCTGACGTTTTACTAGTAATTTTGGCCATGGGATAATAAAAAGTCCGCCTTTTACCTTTTTTTCCTCCTCGTATGACAACTTTCTTAGGAGGTTGGTTTCTTGGCTTGGTCTGGTTTCTAGATCGTTGATCTGGATCAAATCTTTCATGTACATCACATCAGCTTCGTGTAATCTGTGCTCTGTAAGAATCGTCAAATATCCGAGGAAGAGACGTCAAGGCTTTTTTAACGTTTTTTGATAATTTAATGGAAAATTTTTAATCTCTTTTTTATTTTTTATTTCTTTTTTAAACTTTAAGCAATAAATAATTTAATCTATTATTCTATTTAATAGATTTAGATTAGGTAACAATTAATAGGTGCTTTATACGGGAGTGGGGAATCGGGAGTGGGGAATCGGGAATCGGGAATCGGGAATCGGGAGTCGGGAGATGGGGAGAATTGGAGATGGGGAGAATTTTTGTGTTGTATAAATTGAGGATGATTTTAATTGTTTTGTGGAATGGGCATCTTGCCCGTGATCAATATTTGTGGAATGGGCATCTTGCCTGTTATCAATATTTGTGGAATGGGCATCTTGCCTGTTATCAATATTTGTGGAATGGGCATCTTGCCCGTTATCAATATTTTCCCTTCCCGATTCTGTCAGTTTCCGATGAATCCCGATTCCCGATTCCCGATTCCCCTCTTTAAATAGAAAAGCCCAACTCGATAGCTGAGGTTTCTCTTACGGAATCAAATTTGTCAAAAAAATCTCATCAAAGGAAGAGGTCGGAGGCGTGGTAACCGAAGACCATAAGTAGCCAGGGTTTCCGGTCAATAAATTGGCTGCCAATCGACCGCCGACGCCCACGAAAAAAGAGTTTTGACGTAACTATGATGTTTTACTATGCTAGGCGTCTTTGTCAGCTGGACACAACCTGACGACCAACGCAGCACCCCGCAACCCCCCGACATCGCTCCACATTGTCAGCTCCAACCACCCCATTGAGGTCGTCAACTGACAACTCTTGGAGGTAGGTTTCTTGGCTTGGTCTTGTTTCTAGATCTAGAATCTTGATCTTTTCTTTCATGCTATCTCTCCATATCAGCTTGGTGTACTCTGTGACAAGAGTAAAATCGGATAAAAAGAGAAGTCAATGCTTTTTTCACATTTTTATTTCTATATAATATTTTTTTTATTTTTAAGCAGGTGTAATTTAAAAAAGGTTTAGTTTAAATTCGATAGGAAAAGACGTCAATACTTTTTTCACATTTTTTTTTGAGTTACGCATTTTATTAAGCCTGTGTAAAGCTTGTTTAATTTCAGCAATTTTTTTTAAGTAGGTGCCACTTTATGGCACATATTATTGATATTAAAGCCTTACAATGTAAGGGTGACAGCGATTAAACAAGCCTTCACAATTAGCTAAATAAGGGGTTCACTAGAGTCAGATTAGGTAACAATTACTAGGGGCTTAATAAGGGAATCGGGAATCGGGAATCGGGAATCGGGAATCGGGAATCGGGAAATCGTTAAAATGTCTGGTCTTGAAACAATAGCCACACCCAAGCAGAAATATCTTGGGTGTGTTTTTTATATAGCGCTATACATAAATGGTTTGAGATGCATAAAAGCAGCACAAGCTGTTCTAGTCAACTATTGCCTATTGCTAGCATGCCTCTTGCCTTCCCCTCCCAGGAGGGGTTAGGGGTGGGTTCCTGGTTCCTTTTGCCTCTTGCCTCTTGCCTCTTGCCTTTCCCGTTTGTCTTTCCCGTAGCCCTCTACACAAGAGCGGCAGCTAGTTGGGAAAAATCTTAACAAAAATGTAAACTTTGTTTTCGCTATGTTACATTAAATTTAATACTTTCTTAAGCATTATTACCTAAAGGATCAATCAACTACATGGCGGAACCAACCCATCTGGCTGAGCTTGAGCAGGGTCTAAAACTCTGGAATCAATGGAGAGACAATAATCCCAAACTGATCCCTGACCTGATGGAGGTAGACCTGAGTGGGCAAAACCTCAATGGTTTCAATCTGTTTCAAGCGGAGCTAATGGGTGCTAACTTGAGTGGGTCATTGCTGATTTATACGGACCTAACTGAGGCTTGTGTAGTTGGGGCAATTTTTGATAAAGCTATTCTTCGTCACGCTTACTTGAATCGAGCCAAGCTTACCCGTACATCCTTCCAAAGAGCAGACCTGACTATGACATCTTTGGAAGAGGCTAACCTAATTAGGGTTAACTTTTCTCTGGCAGACCTTGAGGGAGCTAATCTGTATAAAACGAACCTGATTGCTGTGAATTTCACCAAAGCCAATCTCAGTAGGGTCAACTTCACTGAAGCGGTGATGACTGGGGCTAATCTCAATGAAGCTAAGCTGATTGGTAGTAATTTTTATAAAGCTAACTTAACAGGAGCAGATCTGGTTAAGGCGAATCTGAAAGGAGCTAACCTTAGTAAAGCTAATCTTAGTTATACCAACCTCAGAGAAGCTAACCTGAGTGAAACCAACCTCAGAAAAGCGAATCTTACCGGAGCTGATTTAACTCATGCCAACCTTCACGGGGCTAATCTGATTGAAGCGGAACTTGATGGGGTGATATTGAATACGAGTATTTAGTTATATGGGAAAGGGAGTAGGGAGCAGGGAGTAGGGAGATGGGGAGATGGGGAGATGGGGAGATGGGGAATAGGGAACAGGGAGTAGGGAAGAAATAGGTGTGTCTACTTGATTAGACTTCGTGGCAGTTGTCGGAAACAGCGGATGATCGGAACAGGGAACAGTGGACAACAATTGACGCAAAGCGATGCAGAGGTGCATCGCTATTCCCGATTCCCGATTCCCGATTCCCGATTCCCGATTCCCTCTTCTGTCTTCCCTGTTCCGGTGATCCGCTGTTCCCTGTTCCCTAAAATCCAGAAATTTGTACCTTACAATTCGTAGAATTGCTATAACTGATAACTAATAGCTAATAGCTGATAGCTTACGCTCTAGTGCAGAAGTGCTGCAGAAAAAATATTTCGATGGGCTTGTCGAGTCTGGATTGAGTCGGCTTTGATCGAGGTATCCGCACTCACATTCTGCATAAATTGCTAATGATCAATTTTCAGCTGCCATGGTCTGATCACGGCCATACCTCTGAATCTTCTGTGAATAGAAAACACTGTAAGGGTTCAATAGGTCAATTTAAAAAAATCAGACAGGGTGCTTTAGGTAGTCTCTTTGTGACTTTGTTTTGGGCAATTACTGCACCAGTTTTTGCCGCTGAGTATCTCACTCTACGCTTGGGGCCATTTGAGCAATCTGTCGCTATCAAGGAATTAGAAAAGTTTGCTGAGACAGGGGAGTTATCACGAGCACTGCAACCCTATCGAGATATACTAACGCCAGAGATCCGGAAGATTTTGACCAATAGCCTCAAACTCAACCCTAAGACCACAGAAACGTTTATCAATGACCTTCTTCTTTCCAGCGATGGGGCACGGTTGTTGGACAGACTAGGGTTAGCACTCCCCGATAGTAGTTTAGAGCAATTAAAAGCTGCGCTGTTGTTAGGAGCAAGGCAAGTTAATGGGTTAAGTGTGCTGAGTTTCTTACGGGCTTACCCAGGAGAAAAGATCACGTTGGATGCTTCGTCTGCGGTTGGCATTGCCCTACAACTTAATGCCTCCTATTGGAAGAGTTTAGCAGTTGGTCCGATCTTAGAGCAAGATTTGGCTGTTGCGGACGCTGCCACCTTCCGCCCTAAATTTGACCCTGCTACTCTCGGTCCCCAATTGGTTAAACAGCGTAAACTACGGCTAAGAGACCAACAACGGGAACGTACGATTATTGTAGATCTATACTGGGCTGAGGATACTACTGGACCTTTGGTCGTTCTCTCCCACGGATTTGCTGCAGACCGCAAATTTCTGAGATATTTAGCACGCCATCTAGCGTCTCATGGCCTTACTGTTGCTTCCCTAGAGCATCCTGGCAGCAACTTTACCAGGATTAACAGTTTGTCAGCACCTGGTAAACTTGGGGATTTGTTACCTCCGGGGGAGTTTATTGACCGCCCCAAAGATGTCAGCTTTCTACTGGATGAGTTGGCTGACATCAATGACAGATATTCTACCATGCTTGGTAAACTGAATACTCAACAAGTTACCATTATTGGTCATTCCTTGGGGGGCTACACGGCTTTAGCGTTGGCTGGGGGAAAACTGGATTTAGAGGAATTGCGACGGTTTTGTAAAAATCGCTCTCCTGTGGGGAGATCTCCAGCAGATTGGTTCCAATGTGCAGCGGCTGATTTACCAGAAGACGAGGTTAATCTTACTGATCAGCGAGTGGTGCAAGCGATCGCATTGAATAGTGTAACCGGGCGTTTGTTTGGTACTAGGGGTTTGCGTCATGTTACTGTACCAACCTTAATGTTAACGGGTACCGAGGATGCCATTACACCAGCCCTAGACCATCAGTTACGGTCTTTTAATCAGTTGGGGGGTTCTAAGTATTTGATTAGCGCCATTGGTGGCACTCACCTGAGTGTGACTGACCCGAAGAATCTTAACGATGCGATCGCTAGAAGTACGTTAGTCAAAGAGGTGGTTGGGGAGGATTCCCATAGCCTACGGCAACTGGTCAAAGGTGTAAGTTTAGCCTTTATTAAGCAGCTAACTCCAAATGCTCAACGCTATGAACCATTTTTAACCCCAGCCTACGCTCAATCTCTTTCGACTCCCAAAATTTCCTTGCGTCTGAGTACAAAATTACCCCCAAGCATGGCGACTTGGTTTCAAGTTCTCTCAGTGGGAAATCAGCAGGTTGCTATCAACTTTAAGGACGTCGATTATGGGTCAATTAGCTCAAATAAATTCTCTTTTTATCCTAACACTAAATTGATGACCCCGAATAGTTTTTGCATTGGACAGCTGAATCAATTGTTCACTAAACTTGTGAACAAGTACCGCGAAAAAGCAAGTCGAATCAGTTAAGCTATATAGTTTTAGGGAGTCGGGAGTGTGGGAGGTGTGGGGAGATGGGGAGATGGGGAGATAGGGAGATGGGGAGATAG
>WTKN01000187.1 GCA_011524395.1 Moorena sp. SS36440bin_2 | reverse complement strand
AGGAACAATGTCCTACTGTAGGAATTGATATGATTCGCCGTATCTTGCGCCAGGAAAGGAACGCTGGGCGGCTCGAATGCCTTGGGCGAGGACCAGATGCCCGTTGGCGGAAGAAATAGGTACTGTACCTATTAAATAGGTACTGACAAGCTAGTTAGTACCTATTTAAGGGTAATTTCCGTTGGAGAAGCTGTGTGATCACCGCTTGTGTCCGCACCTTCAAAGCCCCGTGGCAAGAACAACCGTTGCTAATCTATAGCAGAGAAAGAGTTGGTTAGGACATAAATGTTTTAGTTTAACGAAAACAGTAATCCCTCCTGATATAGCGCTACGCGCAAGCCATAACTTACTTTTGACTTCTGACGCAAGAACCTTGCTGACTTGCGCGTAGCGCTATACTTTGTTCAGAGCTTGGTCAAAGGCCGTCAACAGGGATTCCAGAGAAAAAGTATCCTTAGCATGGATATAACCCCGCTCGGCTAGCCTATCTGCAGCGATTGGATCACTGAGCAAATTACCAATAACTTTAGCCAGTGCTACTGAATCTCCTGGGGGTACCAAGTGACCAGTCACTCCATCCTGAATCAATTCCACTGCACCACCAGCCGCAGCAGCAACTACGGGTCGTTTTGCCAACTGACCCTCGACAATCACCCGACCAAAGGGTTCCGGTTCAGTAGAGGTATGGACTACAATATTGCCAGCAGACATTAATGCTGGTACATCATTGCGAAATCCCAGCATGTGAACACGGCCAGCAAGTTCTGGTGCCGCAGCCATAGCTTCGAGCCGTGAGGCGTATTCTGCTTCACCAAATAGGGCTTTACCAACCAACAGGGCGTGTACATTGGGGAGTTCCTGTAAGGCTTCTAGTAAAATATGCTGACCTTTCCAGTAAGATAGCCGACTGAATACACCAACTAGTGGAGCATCACCAATGCCGAGCTGGTCACGGATTTGAGCGGATTGATCCGATGCCAGATTATCAAAGGGGTCTGAACCAATACCGTTGTAAACCAGTGTTACTAAGTCTTTTCGTCCCCCAGCAGCGATAAAGGCTTCACCAGTAGCACGAGAATTGACTAATACTTGAGATACTCGATGATTAGCTAGGAAAACGGCTATGGCACGATTGACCGAGCTAAAGTGTTGTGCGGTCACAATATCTCGCAGGTGCCAAACCACTGGACGACCGCCCATCAATGTTGCGATCGCAGCAGCAATGAACGCTTTTTGGGAGTTAGCGTGTACTAGGTCAAACTCACGTCCAGCTGCTGCTATTTGACGAGCCATCCACCACAGGGCAGGTAATGCCTTAACAGCACTGAGTCCCCCTGAAGTTTTTACGGCTAAGATGGATTGGGGTGCAGGTATGACCTTGACCTTCACCTGTGCAGCTTCCAGCCGTTCCCGGAACGGGCCATCGGCAAACAGCAGTACTTCGCTGGTGTCCCGGTAGGCAGTGGCTAGATCTAGCAGGCTCAACTCAGCTCCCCCCAAAACGGCGGCATGATCGACAAAAAGGACTCGACGGCGCTTCATAAGAGTGGGTAGTCCAAAAAGAGTGTTTCAAACGTGCAAAAGCTTACAGACTAATCTGAACACTGATCTCGGCTATAGCGTTTTATAGTTTAATGAGGTACATTCTTGTTTATTCTTGCTCTGAATATCACTACTATGAATAATATGTATGCTTCCTCAAAGCAATAATCAACGTACCTCACATAATTAAAAAATGCTATAAGTGTTGATTAATTGATCGCAGCTTGATAAACCGATTTAATTCGTTGAGCAATCACCGGCCAAGTATAGTGCTCATGAACATAAGCTTCACAAGCCTCAGAGCTAGGTAGTTGACGCTTACCAGAAAATACTTCGATCATCCCCTGAGCAAGTTGATCAACAGAAGTCCCTTCAAACAATAAGTCTTCCGAGAAAGGCTGTAGAATCTCTGGAATACTATCTACAGGTGTTCCTAGAACTGGCGTTCCATTCACCAAGGACTCAATAACAATTAGACCAAAGCCTTCCCATGCCACGGTTGGCACCACGGAGAAAGTGGCAGCACGGTAAGCTAGGGCTAAATCTTGGTCTGAGACAAAACCCAACAACCGGACATGGTCAGTCAGTCCTAATGCTTCAATCTGTGCTTGCAAGGTTGGCATCAGTGTGCCTTTACCCGCTATCAGTAGCAGCACGTCTGGATAGCGCTTACGCACTTGATCCACTGCTGCAATTAAATTTTCTAAGCCCATGCGTTTAGCTAACCGTCGCACAGCTAAGATAATTGGTCGATCTTGAGGCCAGCCTAGTTTTGAGCGTGCCTCCTCGGGTGTAATGGTGGTGTCGAAACGCTCGGTATCAACCCCCGGAGGAATGATGTGAATGCGCTCTAGTGGGATATGATACTCTTGGTGCAAGGTGTTACGGAAAGCCTCAGAAAGTACGATAAACTTAGCTATCCGTTTGTAAGTCACCCGCTCTAGCATCCATTTTAACCGAGTCGCAACGGTATTGCTGCCTTCTACATGCCCTTCTAATGCCCAAGGCCCTTGGAAGTGCATCACCATGGGGCGACTGTCTAATTGATCGAGAATTGGAAAGGTATATAAAGCAAAGTGGGACACTACTAGGGGGTAGTCTTCCTCCTTCAGCACTTGATGCATCGTCTGTCGGATACCGCTCCAGCGTTGCCAGAGAGGCGATTCATGGCTAGCAAAGGCTTGGACTTGACCACCGGAGTTTTCAGATACAGCAGTTGAACCTGCCACTAAGCCATGCATCTCCACACCAGCTTCGGGTAAGTAACGAGTGCAATCGTAATAAACTCGGTTGAGTCCTCCTGCTTGTTCAGGGAACCAACCCATACCGATTTGAAGTGTTTTCACAGTAGTATAGCCTCGATAGTGTTTGTTATTGCAAAGGGAGTAGGGAGTAGGGAGTAGGGTGTAGGGTGTGGGGTGTAGGGTGATTGGAAAACTTTTTTTGGAACTAAGGCAATAATTGTCTTGATGTAGTCGCTCATTGGGAGGGCCTGTCTTATGTGTATAGCTACCTCACTCCCCGCGCCCCCGCCCCACACTTTTATCATGGGTATTCAACCAGACTTGATATTAGGGGTCCATCTTTATGCGGTACATTAACGCTTTAGCGTAAAAATCCTCTTCAGCAAATAGCAAGTATTCTCCATTTTTTCTTCGCACTACTCTTAAGGCCATCGGGACATCCAGCCAACCTGTAGTTGATTTGACTTCTGGGCCAGGATTTATTTGGCCAATCTCTTGACCTGTGCGAAAATCATAAACTCGCACTTTAGGGTATCGATTAGGATATTTTTCAAAACTATTATCGACATATCCGACAAATAAATAGTCTCCCGAAATAGCCATACTTTTCGGTAAATCTGGTCTGACTCCTTCGGAGGTTTGATTGTAAGCGATGACTACTTCACCGGCTTTTTGTGGCGCTTTACTCCAATTGATATATTTAACAGCTCTGTTACCAATTAATCCCCAATCACCCCTGGTCTTAAAGGTCGGAGAATATCCAGCAATGTACATGGTATCGGTTTTAGGATGATACTCAAGTCGTTGAATAATTTGAAATTCCTTTGGCATTTCAAAGGATTGTTGATTGTTAATGTCGTAAATCGGACTACCGTAGGAATCAAACCCTTTAAAGGATAGTTTTTTAATCCCGTTTCTTGATGTACCTATCCAGATATTACCATCATCATCAGGCCAAAATGCCCACCCTCGATAGTTTTGTCCTTGATTATATTCACCTTTTTCAGCCTGTTCCTCTTGTCCATTACCGTTTTTATCTTGCCAATAGCGATAATCCAATTGAGTTCCCCAAAATGAGGCAGTGGGAATAGCGACTTCCCCATCAGTTGCCGGATTAAACCGATAAACATGGATACCAGCTGACTCGGTATACATACTATTAGTAAACATCAGCTTACGACCCTTAACCCGGCGAATCATAGCACCAGCATTATGCTTGATAGTCTTATTAATTCGATTATCATTAGGATACTTAAAGGGATTAACGGTATGGGCAAAATGAGTCCATTCTTGACCTGATGATTTACTGTAATCTAGTTTAAACTGTTGATTTTTAGTATGAACAAGAGTTTCATCCGCTGGATCAATATCAGGAATGTCAATAAATAAGAGACCTTGCAATTTCCAATTGAGATTCCCATCCAGTTTGTAGCTATCCACGGTTAATCCACCGGCTTGCCAAGCGTAAATTCGACTGGGATCACTGGCGACATAAATATTATTATCCTGATCAACTCCAATCCCGGTAATGGAATTAAAATGTAAGGGTCTGATTTTCCCAATTTCCTGAGGACTTCCGGCGTATATTCCTCCTTTAACACCAAAGGTTCCATCAGGAGTTGGATTTCCACTGCTGTCTAGATTTTTAAAGATTTTAATCTGGTTATCAGGTCCACCATCTCCTACTAATAGGCGATTTTGATTATCCACAACAATAGCTGTAGGGATGCGAACAGAATCAATTTTACCTTGGACTTGACCCGTTTCTGTATTTAACTTAAGGATCTTATTTGTCTTGTTTTGGATAACCCACAAGGAGCCAGTTTTATCTAAGGCTAACTTATCCGGTTGATTCACTGACCATTGTTTAACCGGTTTCATGGTCTGGGCATCATAAACTTTGATTTTATTGTTAGGAGTATCACTAACATATAAGCGACTATTATCTGCTGCAATTCCCCGAATCAAACCTTGATTGGTATTGATAATCAACATACTACTATCATAGCCTTTACCCCCCTTAAATTTTGCTCCTTTATAATTACTTCTGTTATAGCGACGAACACAATACCATTTATCATCAGAATTAGGATACCCTACGCCATAGCGACCCTTTTGTGTCATCGCCATGTAAATATAGTTATCATTCACTGCGATCGCAGTTCCCCCGGATCGTCCCCAGCCATGGGTAGCATCGAGTTGACCAAGAACATCACCATTTTTATAAACCCCCCCTTCTCTACCAGCTTCATCCCAGGGAGCATTAGCATAAACCGTACCATCGGGACTTACAGCCATCCCTAACATCGATAGCTGGACATGTTTTCCCTTGCCCGGAAGCTCACCTCCAGGACCATAGGTATTACCGATCCAAGAGGTAGTGTAAGTCAACCGTTGGCTTGGGTTGGATTCAGCAGTTATAGTGTCATTGTTGCTAATCACAGAATGGGCAATTATTACCAAAACAGCGATCACAGGAACAATCGCAGCATATTGCCATTCGGGAATACGTATTGACATAGTTTTTTCCCTGAACTCGAAACTATTTAAAAGGTTGAAGGTTTAAGGTTATTTGGTTGAAGGTTAGATGGTTGAAAGTTAGATGGTTGAACGCGCACGCGTGGCCAAAGGCCAAGGTTGATGGTTGAAGGTTATTTGGTTGAACGCGCACGCGTGGCCAAAGGCCAAGGTTGAAGACTGTAATATAATGTCTGGATAATTACCCTTAATCAAAATCCCCCTATCTCCCCATCTCCCCATCTCCCTATCTC
>WTKN01000101.1 GCA_011524395.1 Moorena sp. SS36440bin_2 | reverse complement strand
TGTCCTCATCGCCATTTACTAATGTAGAGGGTAAAAAAGCGTTTGTCAACCTAAAACCGAAACTTTTTTAGTTATAAATCCTTGAATCCTATGCATATCAAGGGTTATGGAATTTAAAAAAATTTTTTTAAATTCCATTTTGGAGGTCTGACCAGGGGAAGAGGGGGAAGCTCTCAGGTCACAAGGGTGGGTTCGTTAGAGTCGGGAGTCGGGAGTCGGGAGTCGGGAGTCGGGAGTCAGGAGAATTATTCAGTAATTATTGTGTATTTAGATACATACCTGAACAGGGGCGTGTTGGTTGGTCGCTTAAGTGCAGCTTGGAATAACTACTCCGATGCTTCCGAGTGAAACGGGAAATTCACCTGGATTTACGGTAATTGTCCGGTTAGGTCTAGGATTAATCGGTAAATAGTGGCTGTTACTATTCAGAGGCAAGATTAGTGAAGAGCCCTTTGCACTGGCACCATGAAATCCATTGTTGAACAACTTAGACTTCAATTCACTCAAGCCTTAACTGCTGCCTTCGGTTCTGATGTGGCAGGGGTAGATCCAATGATAGTACCTGCCAGCAATCCCAAATTTGGTGACTATCAGTCTAATGTGGCTTTGGCTTTGAGCAAACGTTTGAAACAGCCGCCAAGAGCGATCGCAGAATCTTTGTTGCAGTATCTAGATGTGGTTGATATATGTCAGAGCCCGAGTATTGCTGGTCCAGGCTTCATTAATTTGAGCTTAAAACCTGCTTACTTGGAAGAACGGCTAAGGGAGATTCACACTGACCCACGTCTAGGAGTAGCAGTCGCTTCAGCCCCTCGACGGGTCATTGTTGATTTTTCTTCTCCCAATATTGCTAAAGAGATGCATGTGGGACATCTACGTTCAACGATTATTGGGGATTCGATTGCCCGGATCTTAGAATTTCGGGGTCAAAATGTACTGCGCTTGAATCATGTGGGAGATTGGGGCACCCAATTTGGGATGTTGATTACCTATCTCAGGGAAGCTTACCCAAGTGCTTTGACTACAGCTGATGCCCTGGATTTGGGAGATTTAGTCACCCTTTATCGGCAAGCTAAACAACGGTTTGATGCAGATGAGGAATTTCGGGAGGCATCTAGACTCGAAGTTGTTAAACTGCAATCTGGTGCAGCTGATAGCCGCCGTGCTTGGCAACTACTGTGTGACCAATCTCGGCGGGAGTTTCAGATTATCTACGATTTGCTGGATATTCAGCTCACCGAAAGGGGAGAATCCTTTTACAATCCTTTCCTACCAGAGGTTCTGGACTATTTAGACAAGTCTGGCTTGTTAGTGGAAGACTCGGGAGCCAAATGTGTTTTCCTTGAGGGGTTTACAAATAAAGATGGTGAGCCTCTGCCCTTGATTGTGCAAAAATCTGATGGGGGCTATAACTATGCCACCACTGACTTAGCTGCACTGCGCTACCGGACTGAGGAAGACCAGGCTCAAAGGATTCTATATGTTACTGATTCCGGACAAGCAAATCATTTTACCCAGGTATTTCAGGTGGCTCGGCGGACTGATATTCTTCCGGAAAATGTTGAAGTCGTTCATGTTCCCTTTGGTTTGGTTCTGGGGGAAGATGGCAAAAAGCTGAAAACGCGGTCTGGGGAAACAGTGCGGTTGCGGGATTTATTGGATGAAGCGATCGCACGATCTGGTGCTGATTTAGAATCGAGACTGAAGCAAGAAGGTCGGGAGGAAACTGAGGAATTTAAAGAGCATGTTGCCAAAGTCGTAGGCATGAGTGCAGTTAAGTATGCTGACCTTAGTCAAAATCGTACCAGCAACTATATATTCAGCTTTGATAAGATGTTGGCACTCCAGGGCAATACGGCACCATATATGCTTTATGCCTATGTCCGCATTCAGGGCATTAGCCGCAAAGGGGAGATTGATTTTGAGCAACTGGGAACCGATGCCAAAATTTTGTTGCAAGAAGACGCAGAATTGGTGCTAGGGAAGAAGTTATTACAACTAAATGAGGTTCTTGGTCAAGTTGAGAAAGAGTTGATGCCGAATCGCCTTTGTCAGTATTTGTTTGAACTGAGTCAGAAGTTTAATCAATTCTATGACCAATGCCCTGTACTAAAAGCCGAAGAACCCAAGCGGACATCCCGTCTGCTGCTATGTGATTTGACTGCTAGAACTCTGAAACTGGGATTGTCTTTACTGGGAATTCAGGTACTGGAGCGGATGTAGTACAGGTGAAGTATCTCAGCTATCAGTCAAGGTCAAAGGCTGATAGCTGAATACTTACGTCAACACGTTCACGACACTAGTGTTCGAGCCCCAGGGTGAGATAATGGTTTGGTTTTGACCACAATTTCCACATCTTGACCCAAAGCGTTTAAGAAGCGAAACAGCCGCACAATTGAAAAACCCGCCAACTTACCATTGATAAGTGCGGACACTTTAGGCTGATCTACTCCTAAAACCTTGGCCGCCGCAGCTTGTGTCATACCCTGGTTGGCAATAATATTACTAATCTTACGAGCCAGTTCTGCTTTAACGATTAATTCATCAGAGTTTTCTAAACCTAAATCGGCAAACACATTACCACGACTAGCTTGTACTTCAATTTCTTTTACCATAATTACTACCTCTACTCGTTAGTGTAATGTTGTGAGTAATGTTCTCTGGCTCTTTTTAACCTAGCTTCAATTAATTCCAGCTCTTGCTTGGGTGTGGCGATACCTTGCTTTGATTTCTTTTGAAATGTATGCAGAACATACACTACACCTTGGAGTTTTACGGTGTATACACCCCGATAAGTGTCTCCATCAAAGTTGTCAATAACTTCGAGTACACCAGCACCTTTGAATCCTTTGAGGGGTTTAGCACCGGGATGTTTGTCTCCACATTGAGCTAAGTACAAGGCATAACCCATAACTTGCTGAACTTCTGAGGGAAATTTTTTCAAATCTTCCAAGGAACTGCCAACCCACTCTACAGGTTTTAAAGACACATCCATGTGATAAATATGCCAATTATAGCATACTAATTACTAGTGTCCTAATTATCGGTTTCTACAATGAACAGGGTGTATAAGATCACTCACCATAGCAGCAACACAAACCACTCGAAGGTGGCAAAAGCTGCAAACATAGGGCGCAGTTCAACTAAGATTTGCTCGGCTCGACGATAATTAGCCATAATCTAACTGGCTGAGTTTTGCTGATTCAGCCAGTTTGGAACATTTTCATCCCTAGGCGCGATCGGGGTGTTCTGTTCTTAGGGGTAATTCAACCACTCAACCGACCACAGAACTTCGCACTGTCCAGTATCAATAGATTGTAGCGATTTGAAAATTAGTGAGTAAAGGATTTGACAACTGCTATAAGTTAGCAATAATCTGCTTCTGATATTCCTCCTCACTCATCATCTCTTGGGTACTCTCCACTCGGTCTAAAAATACAATGCCCTCAAGATGGTCATATTCATGTTGGAATATCCTGGCTACAAAGTCTGTTAATTGTTGCCGCTGACACTCACCATACCGATTAGTATACTCCACCTCAATTCGAGTATACCTGGGTACTAACCCTCGAATTCCGGGAATACTCAGACACCCCTCCCAGTCCTTAACCATGTCAGTGTCATGACTAATAATGGCAGGATTAATCATAGCCGTTGGTTCCATCAACGGTGCGTGGGGATACCTTAAATTCGGACGAGACGCTACGATAAACAAACGATAGGATTGAGATACTTGGGGTGCTGCAATACCCACCCCATTGGCCGCTGTAGCAGTTGCTATCAGGTGATCAATCAGTTGTTGAAGGCGTTCATCTAGCAAATTATCTACTCGCTGAGTATGCTGCCGTAAAATCGGGTTGCCTAACTGAGCAATTTGTAGTGTTTCACTCGCCATAGTAAAAGCCAAACGTCTATATCCGTCAAGCTTATTCGATCAAATGCTGAAACAGTACCTTCATATGCTGAAAATTGGTAAACTGTTTTGGGGGGTTGGATATAGGGAAAGGAATTTTTATTCTTTTGGTCTGAGCTGTTGCTCATGACATCTAGCTTAGAAACCATTGACTACGGTAGAAGAAAAACGGTGAACATTTCCCCAGAACAACTATGGATTCAGGTATTAGAACGTCTCAAACTACAACTGAGTCAGCCCACCTTTGAAACTTGGCTAGAAACAACTACTGCTCAACAGCTTGACAATAACTGCTTGGTGATTCGCACTCCCAATCCCTTTTCCAGAAATTGGTTGCAGAAGTATTACGTTAAAAAAATTGCTGATGTCGTGGAAGATATTTTAGGTCAACCAGTGGAAATTCACTTCACAACAGCTACAGGAGACAATAACTCAATGACTGGTGATGTTGACTTTTCCTGGTCATTTCCCGTAGCCACCAATCATTCCCAAAATACCTTTAAAAACCAGCCAAGACGGTCTAAGTTAAATCCTAAGCATGTTTTCTCTCGCTTTGTGGTTGGTCCTAATAATCGCATGGCTCATGCTGCATCTTTGGCGGTAGGGGAGTATCCAGGACGGGAGTTTAACCCTCTGTTTCTTTGTGGTGGTGTTGGTTTAGGCAAAACTCACTTAATGCAGGCAATTGGTCATTACCGCTTGGAGAATAACCCAGACTCTAAAATTTTTTATGTTTCTACTGAGCAGTTCACTAATGATTTAATTTCTGCTATTCGCGAAGATAGTCTCCAGAGCTTTCGAGAACATTATCGGACAGCTGAGGTGCTTTTGGTAGATGATATTCAGTTTCTTGAAGGTAAGGAATATACTCAGGAAGAGTTTTTCCACACCTTCAATACTTTGCACGAAGCTGGTAAACAAATTGTGTTGGCATCAGACCGTCCTCCTCATCAGATTAATAGCTTGGAAGAACGCCTTTGTTCCCGCTTTTCTATGGGTTTAATTGCTGATATTCAGCCACCGGATTTGGAAACCAGGATGGCTATCTTGCAAAAAAAGGCAGAGGACGAAAATATACGTTTATCCCACGACGTAGTTGAGTATATTGCGGCTAGCTACACCTCTAACATTAGAGAATTAGAGGGAGCTTTAATTAGGGCGGTGACTTATGTATCGATTGCGGGTTTAGCGATGAATGTGGAAAATATTGCACCGATTTTAAACCCACCGACCAAGAAGATTAAGACTTCTCCTGAAGTGATTTTAAGTACTATATCCGATACGTTTAATCTTTCAGTGGAAGACTTAAAAAGTAGCTCTCGGAGGCGAGAAATTAGTTCTGCTAGGCAAATTGGGATGTATCTGATGAGGCAGCATACAGAATTGAGCCTACCCCGAATTGGGGAAGAATTTGGTGGCAAAGACCACACGACAGTTATGTACAGTTGTGATAAGATTGCTCAGCTGCGGGAAAAAGATGATGAGTTAGCTCAGAAACTGTCTCAGTTAAGCGATCGCATAAATCTGACAGCCAGGAGTCAAAACCAAAAATAAAGCGTGTTTATAGCAATTATCAGCGACGTTTGAGGTACTTTTGTCCTGGCGTTTAGGGAGTAGGGAATCGGGAATCGGGAATCGGGAATCGGGAATCGGGAATCGGG
>WTKN01000023.1:160-5593 GCA_011524395.1 Moorena sp. SS36440bin_2 | reverse complement strand
CAATTTATCTGGCTGCTGCTGTAATTTGGCTTAATTGATGACACGCCCTAAATGTCTTGGGTTTCCAAACTTAGAGATATTTTCGCCATCGTAGGTAATAGCAAAATCCTTAATGCCCAAATCAATCCCGATAACCTTTCCTTTTGTTGAACATTGGGAATCATCCGAATCATATTCCATCAACACAGAAGCGTAGTATTTTGCAGACGGAGTTTTGCTGACAGTTACAGTCTTTATTTCTCCATCTAATGGTCGGTGAATTCTTGCCTTAACCACTCCTAATTTTCCAGGAAATTTAAGATGGTCACCAACTTGCTTTACGTTCTGGGGATACTGGATTGATTGGCGGTGATGATATGATTTGAACCTAGGATATTCAGCCCTACCTTCAAAGAAGTTTTGATAGGCACGACTAAGATTGAGACTCACAGATTGCAAAACCTGAGAGTAACATTCTTTTAGCCATTCAGTCCCTTTTTGCTTTTTGAGTTTTGGCAACATAGAGTTGAGTGCAGATTGTTTGAGCCCTTTGCCAGTTTCCTTGTAGGTTTCTATGCACTGATTGAGCGCATAATTCCACCACCAACGAACACACCCAAAATGTTGGGCAAGGATTTGAACCTGTTCTTGGGTGGGATAGATTCTGACTTTGACGGCTCTATGTTTCAATACACTCAACCTTTTTATCGACCTTAATTTAATATTATATGTGTTTCACAGTAAGACGTCAAGGTATAAAGTCAAATCCCTGGCTCGCTATCCATCCCGGAGAAGAAACCTGATTAATAGGGTTTGAAGTTACCGTAAGGAGAGGGTCGCCTTAATCAAACAGTTTTAACCAAAGGTGCGCTTTCCGTGTCTTGATGCAGTCGCTCATGGGGGAGACCCCCAAGACCGCGCTGCCTCCCCAAGTCCGTAATGGTGCGTTTGACCCATTAAGAATTAAATTCGCCACGGGTCGCACCTGAGGCATCGCTAGGGAAACCAAAATTGATAAGAAATGTAAAGGTTTGCAGAAAATCCCTCATGAAGGACTGATAAGGATTATGGAACCTTTAAAAAAATTAACGTTTGTTAAACCTCTGAGTATGTATAACAAAAAGCTAGCCTTGTACAAACCTTCTTTGATCTTGACCCTTGCCTGGGTACTACTTAATTTCACCATTTACCCTCTACGAGCGCGTTCGCACTCTGTTGCCCTAGACACCAACTCTGTCAGCAATAGTTTCTTCCAATCCGATACTCCACCAGCTCAACCAGATCTAGACTTTGACGGTGATGGTAGACCTGATCAGATTACAACAGCTGGAGGACGTTTATATTTCCTCCCGCCAAATGCTACAGAACAGGAAAGCTTTGATGATGTGGGCAGACCACCGAAACGAACATCAGGAGGATCACGTGGTCTGTGTTCGGATCAGCTGATTGCTATAGTTCCTGGCAGTAGCGAGATTGTCGAGGCAACTGGCAATTGTAGTAATGACTCCAAGTCTTTCTTAGCACTGACCTTAGCTGAGTCTCCTAGCTTTTGGTTTTATGTTCCTAAACAGTCTACTCCTGAACTGACGGTGGAGTTTGTACTGCTCGATGATAACCAACACTCTGTACTACAAGAAACGATTACCTTATCTGGAACTCCTGGTATTGTCCGTGTTCCCCTGAGCAAACCTCTAGAAACTGACCAGGTATATCGATGGCAGTTCTCGGTTGTAGTTAATCCCCAGAGCCCATCTAGCAATCCCAAGGTGGAAGGATTAGTCAAACGCATCATACCAAACTCTACCCTAAGTAGTAAGCTAAAGACTGCTACTTCACCACGGGAGCGTATTGCTGTTTATGCTAGTCACGGTATTTGGCATGATGCGATGACAAGCTTAGCTGAACTACGGTACCAGAAACCAGATGATTTGAGGTTAGAACGGGATTGGCAGGATTTCCTAGGTTCCGTGGGTTTGCGTGCGATCGCAGTCAAACCCCTAGTTGATTGTTGTATAGAACAGGGAACAGGGAACAGGGAACAGGGAACTTCCGAGTGGTAGTTCTGACAAAAATATCATCAACAGGCAACTTCATCCCGATTCCCGATTCCCGATTCCCGATTCCCGATTCCCGATTCCCGATTCCCAATTCCCGATTACAGCCAATTTCCGACTAAAACATAGGCTCCCCAGAACAATGGAGCTTGATAACCAGGGCTTTTGAGAAGGTTAACTTGAGCACGGCGCAAGGCTTCAGCTTTGGTAACCGTTGCGCCAGAATCAGCTAATTCTTTGTAAAAAGATGCCATCAGTTTAGCGGTAGAGTCATCATCAATGAACCATAGGGAAGCCATAGTACTCCGGGCTCCTGATTGAATGGCTACTCCGGCCAAACCTAAGCTAGCACGACTATCACCATCGGCAGTTTTACAAGCACTGAGCACTAGTAATTCAATTGCTTCTAAACTATTGTCACTTCTGTTCTGGATGACATTGCTTAAATCCTTGAGATTGATTCGCTTATCCCACGCCAGCAGAAAGGTCTCGTCTGGATCTGAACTAAACTCACCGTGAGTAGCTAAATGGACTACAGGAAATGGCACTGAACTGATTAACTCTTGCCATTTTTGACTGGTAAAGTCTTGATTGAGTAATTGCTGACTTGGAATTTGGGATTTAATTTCTCCTAATTCTGTTTTAACATTGGGTAGGTCAGCGAAACCTTCATGATCAGGCAAATCCTTGCGCATGTCTGAAAGTCCAAAGGCTAAGGCATTTAACTCTACTTGAGCTAAGGGTTTGGGCTCCAGTAGACTCAAACCAGGAATGAGTGCGATCGCATAACCTTTTTCTACTAGATACTGTTCACCATCATGAAGGGTAGCCATGGGAACATTGCGAAAGCCACCATCAAGAACAAATACTAAGGTTTTAACGTGATTGGCTTCGAGCAACCCTTCCGCCCGTCGAATTAACCAGTCATAAACCTGTTGGGATAAGGCTAGACTTTCTTTAGAAATAAAAGGTTTTTCTAGCTCTATACGGAGACTTTCTAAGGTTTGCTCAAGTTCAGCTTTAGGTAAAGCAGCGGTATAGTGAATAAATTTGCCTGATTTTGGTAATTTCACGATCACCGCTAAGCGGTCATCGAGAATAATCGGATAAACTAATGCTGCACTCGGATCGATTTCCTGCTCGGCCAATTCCACAATGTCAGAAAGGTTACACCCCAGAAAATTCTCAATTTGGGCTAGCTGGAGAGAGTCAATGGCTACGGTAGCTTGCTTGAGCTTGTTCTCTGGGATCCGGTTATCTGCGATCGCCTTTGGCGCGGCTGAGGCCTTTGGCCACGCTTCGCGAACGCCGATCGCGTTATTTGCGATCGGCGAAGCCGCGCCAAAGGCGATCGGTTGAGCGGTTTGTTCGTTTTTCAAGAGTAAATCGACTAATTCTCGATAGACTTGCTCAACATTTTCCCGAAAGGAAAACTGCACATCTGAACTCAGAGCCAGTAAATCTTGGCGGAGAAAATCTAGGGTTTTTACCGTTGCTTGGTAAGCGGTGATTGCTTCTTCAGTTTTTCCCAGAGCTTGATAAATTCGTCCTAACTGCCATTGCCATTGATAGGCAATATCATCGGATTGAATCCCTTGAGCTATGGTCAGGGCTTTTTGGGTAAATTCTTGAGCTTGATACCATTGCTGAGTTTGTTCATATAGCTTACCAAGGGTACCGAGGGCGTAGGATTCGGCTCGTTTATCGTCTAAAAGTTGAGCCTCTTGGAGAGCTTTGACTAAAGTATGGGCAATTTCGTAAGGCTGAAGGATAAAGGATGAGCGCTGAAGATTGTCTTGATACTTGTTCGATTTTAGCTCATAGGTGATCAGACTTTCCACAAAATTGATTTGAGCATAGATTGCGTTTCGACTAGCTGGTAATTTGGTAATTTCGCTGTTGAGTAATTCCTTGAATTGCTTATTAATTTGAGATTTTAATTCTTGGATATTTGGGGGTTGATTATCATTATTAACTTCATAGCTTAAACTTTCTAACCAATTGTGGAAGTCAATTAGTAGACTTAAGCGCTGTAGTTTAGGCTCAATATCTAAGCTAGTGGATGCTGAGGATTGGCTCGACTGTTGAATAGATTCTTGATAGTAGCTTAGAGCATAATCAACCTGATCAATAACCTGTTGTTTGACTTTTTTTTGTTCAGCTATCAGGTTGGTTCTGGTGTATAATTGTTTATAGTGGTTGTACCAGTAACGTTCTGTATCTCCCAAACTCAGTAAGGTCTCTCGTTTTTCTAGAGGAGGTTGAGCTACTTTCAAACTTGCCTTAAGCACTTGCTTAGAGTGGTTTAAGTCTCCTAGGAGACGGAGTGTATTCCCAAGGCTACGTAAGCCCAGGATTTTAATCTGGGGATCAGGGGTTTGTTGAAAGGTTTGCAGCACTGTTTCAAACCGTTCTTGATTGGACAAATCGCAATTATTGTCCAGCTTTAAGGCTTGTAATAAGGTTTTACAGGTGCGACGGTGAAGTCCTAAGGCTTCCATCGCTTGAGCTTGATTAATTAGGGTACCTGTAATGCCAATGTCATCGTTTAATTGTTGATAAATCTCAGTAGCCAATTGCCAGGCTTCTAGAGCAGTGTCTGGTTGTCCTAAGGCTAATTCTAGACTACCTAGGGTGTTGAGAGCTTGGGCTTGGATTTGCTGATAGTCTGGGGTATTGCTGAGATCTGATCCGGTCTCTAACAGGTTTAGGCTAAATGCGATCGCATCTTCGGCATCAAACCACTGTTGCAGTTTCTGGTAAGCCAAGGACAGATAACTCAATGCCATCGCCTGATATAGTCTATCCCCTTGGGATTGATAGGCTTGTGCTGCCTGTTCCCAAGTGGTTGCTGCTTGATTAAACTGACCTTTGGTGTAGAATGCTCTGCCTTGTTCCACTAATTCTGACACTGACCAATCTTGAGGAATTGGCTTAACAGTGCTGGGATAGGATAAGACCGGGAGGATGCCAATGGGGAGAACTAAATTGAGCAGAAAAAAAATTAAGGCTTGGGTGCCAACTAGGGTCGCGCGAAGCATGAGGACGCTAAATCTAGGGTTTCTATTAAATTATCTCTCGAATGGAGTATTGTGTTTCATAGTAATACTCAGGTATATAGCAATTCTTATACCCATGAGGTACAAATCTCTGGGTTTTAGGGAGCAGGGAGCAGGGAGCAGGGAGCAGGGAAGAGTAAACCACCCCTAAACCCTCCCAGGAGGGGAAGAGAGGGAATAGGGGAAAAATAATGTGTACCTCATAGCTATGATAAACGGGATATCTAAATTTTTGTCACTGCTGAGAAGCGGGATGAATATGAGTGGGTTCGGCATCGTGACAGCCTGAATGAGGATACAGACAAGATGCCTGTTCCACGCTGCATCCCTATTCCCAGATC
>WTKN01000061.1:32632-48115 GCA_011524395.1 Moorena sp. SS36440bin_2 | reverse complement strand
ACGTGCTATTGAGCTTGCCCTGTCTACTTTTCAATCCCCTTTGTCACCCTGCTAGAAAATACGGACGTATTTTTCAGATATAAAGCCAGTAAGAGCACTCGTAGTAGGACAAAACGTTATACAGGTAACAAAAGTTTTGTCCTACTACTGATAGTTGGGCTTAATGTCACGTGAAGTTCCAGTAACTGTCATTTAGATTCAAGTCTGTGGTATCCCGAACCAGACTGATCAATTCATCTGTGTTATCGAAAATACCATTGCTATTGGTATCCATATAGACACCTGTGCCTTGGCTTGAGCCAATAGTGACAGATTCTCGCAACACATAGTCACTAGCCTCACCCTGGAGTTGAAGCTGGTCACCATCTCCAATATTGAAGTCGGTGATTAGGGCATAATCATAGGTAGTATGACTATCATAGTAAACATCGCCCTGACCAATAACAAAGGTATCTGCCCCTGCACCGCCAGTAAGAGTATCTCGTCCGTCACCACCGTAAAGCAGGTCATCTCCATCTCCACCGTGAAGGAAATCTAGACCAGCTTCACCCAACAGGGTATCATTCTCCTCACCACCATAGATACGGTCGTTACCAGCGCCCCCTAGGAGAGAGTCTTCACCTTGATTGCCGCTGATTCGGTCATCACCAGCATCCCCGTAGAGGCTATCATTACCAATACCACCGTATATTCTGTCACTTTCGTCTCCGCCGTAGAGCATGTCATCACCTAAATCCCCGTAGAGACTGTCCTTACCAAGGCCACCATAGGCAATGTCATCGCCAAAGGAAGTGTATATTTTGTCATACCCCTCACCACCATCGAGCCAGTCATTTCCGTCTCCACCGTGGAGTAAATCATTACCAGCATCACCAATCAAGGTGTCATTATCCTCGTGACCAAAAAGCTGGTCACTACCTTGGCCGCCAACCATACTATCATCACCTTCGTGCCCCCAGAGAGTATCATCACCCTCTTGCCCCAAGAGAGTATCGTTACCTAAGCGACCATATAATCTGTCATAGCCTTCCCCGCCTTCGAGAGATTCATTACCTAAATGACCGTAGAGACTATCATCACCCATATCTCCATAGAGAGTATCATTACCTGTGGAAGCATATAACTTGTCATTGTCATCACCACCGTAAAGCAGGTCATCTCCGTCTCCACCATGAACTATATCATCACCCGCATTACCCCAAAGGGTATCATTGTCATCACCACCATAAAGCCGGTCTTGACCTTCGTTACCGTAAAGGAAGTCCTGACCTTGGTCGCCACGGATCCGATCATTACCCTTATCCCCGACCAGGCTATCGTTACCAACACCACCGCGCAAGTCGTCACTGCCATCTCCACCGTAGAGGGTATCATCACCTAAATCACCGTGGAGGCTATCATTACCTGCACCACCATAAGCAACATCATCACCAAACCCTGTGTATAATCGGTCTCGTCCTTCACCACCGTAGAGCCAGTCTTCTCCGTCTCCACCGTAAAGAAAATCGTTATCAGCTTCACCATATAACAGATCATTACCGTTATTACCTTTTAAAGTATCGGCTCCAGCTGCACCGATAAAGTAATCATTCTCGTCAGTGCCGTCAATGCGATTATTACCAGGATTACCGTAAACAGGATTAGCGTAAGTAGGTGCAGTAGTCATTGTTTCTAACTCCTTTTTTTACAAATCAAGTCAAGTGAACACTGAAATTGGAAAATTAACGATGTGGCTGTGAAGTAGCAAATTGAGATAAAACGTTTACCCTAAGATATTGTTCTCGGCAAAGTTATCTATTTGTTACTTTTGGTCAATGCCTGTTAAACTATGGATAGTTTTTGTGAGTTTTTATTCGATTTATCGAAGAAAGAAAATTTTTGATAAAACTCCTATCGATTAGCAATAGCAAAAATTTTCTTTCAAAAAACGATCCAGTGTAGTAAGTTCAAAGATTATCCTTAAAAACCTTGAAAGTCTTTGTGATTTCCCTTCACCACCGAATTTAAGTATTTGACTCGGTCTGGGAAACTACCTGGGAATCACCCATCTCAAACTTGCTGGCTTTGACCAATCCTGATGTATATTGGTTTAGCCGAACAACAGGGTTTTCAATATAGAACCACCAGAAAACGCTGGAAAAGTCGATTGCTGACTTGAGCAGGCGCTTACGACCAAATTTAGAGACTCCGGAATAGCGGTTATGCCATGGTGTAGCTACTTCTGTAATGTTGTAACCCTGACCTGCTAGCACTGCTAGTAGGAAGCGATGGGTAATTTTTTCAATGGGCAAAGAAGTTAGCAAATCCCGACGCACCAGTTTAATCCAGTTCATGTCGTGAATGTTCATCCCAAAAGCTAGGCGACAGCTCGTATTGGCAACTTTGGAAGCCGCTAGTTTATTGTCACCACGCTTCTGCCGCCAACCAGCAACACCATCGACATCAGGCCCACAAGCTTCTAACAGAGCCGGAAGGTCGGTTTTAAAATCTGATTCGAGATCCGCTTGACCCCAGAAAATCCAATCGGTGTTGGTGTTGGTGACGGCGGTACGCCACACAGCTGCAACACCTCGTCTTTGGGGATGGCGAATCACCCTTAAGAAGGAGTACTTTTTCTGTAGAGATACTAAGATTTGAGGGGTCTTGTCTACACTGCCATCATCAACCAGAAGTACTGGCAGAGTAAAGCCAAGATTGTCAAAAGTCAACTGTAAATCCCAGAATAGCTTTTCTAAATTTCCTTCTTCGTTCAAGCAAGGAATGACAACAGTAATTGAGCGGCTAGCAAGAGGAGGTAAAACACGTAGAGTTTGATCTTTCATCACTAAGTTCCAGGATAATTTTCAGTTGACTTAGTTGTAAGAGAAGCTTCCTTTTGGAAGTTCTTTACTTTTCTTTACTTACTAGTTTGGAGAGGTAATATTTGCTTACATGTACATGTAAATGTTTGCGATGTTAATGTTGATGTATAACTTTTTAAATTTGTTTACTCAAGCTTAATATATAGCACTTGTCACAGTGATGAGGGACAAAATTTATGAAGTTTAGGTAACAGGGAACAGCAGATCTCGGAGTGGAATTTTTGTAAAAACGATCGGGAGTGTGGGGAAATCAGGAGAGAGAGATATATATATAGATAAGCTGGTCTTCATTTAAATTTGATGGTTCTGACAGCTGGGGAGCTGGGGAGCTGGGGAGCTGGGGAGAGGGTTTGACGGTTTTTTTATAACTGAATAATACCCAATGTAAATCCGCAACAGCTTAGGACATTATCAAAAGGTTTATACTATCGAAGGCAGCACGGGGGCATGGTGGCGGTAGTTATCTGTTTAATGCCTAAACGCTCAACATGACAGATAATATAGTCTAGTATTAGACTTTTAATTTACCATGAGTTTTTTAAAAATTTTTGGTATTACAAACGTTTCACGAACACTATCTTAAACATCACCATGCTAACTTTTAAACAAACCCTTAAAGTTTTCTATAAGTTGTTTATAATTAGGTGTAATTAATAATGAATACAGATTTTTTACATGAATCCACAGATTTAGTTGCTAATGTTATTCACGCCAGACCATGGAATACTTATAATTCCATGGCAGCAAGTGGGGCTGTGGGAATCAATGCTGATTGGGAAAACAACCAAGGAGAAAGCTGGTATATCGAAGCACAGCGGCAGAGTGAAGAAGCTATAGTTAGCGGTTTAATCAACGAAGATCAAGCCGCTATTGAAGCAGGATTAAAGATGTTGGATTGGGGGTTTGCTCAGCAATCTGCCGATGGCGGTTTTGAAGGCACAGGTGACGCCTTTCATAGTACTGCCCTATTTATCCATGCAGTAGCTCGTAGCCTCCTGCTGATTGAGGGCTCTTCCTACTCTCAACAGTATGCAGATGTTATTGACGCTTACAAAGACAAATTAACAGATGCAGCCGCTTGGATGATTAAACCGGAAGTGTGGGAGAAAGGCATCAGTAACAACGAACCCTACACTCATCGCCGTTATGTTGTTGCCACTGCTTTGGGACTAACAAATAAGCTAACAGGTAATTCGGAACTAATGGATTATGCCCGTCAGTACCTGGAAGATGGTCTAGCACTCCAACAGTCAGACGGAGTTAATCCCGAACTTGGAGGTGCTGATAGCAGCTACCAAATGGTGGGTGTAGTCTATGCAGCGCAATGGGTGAGCTACTTCCCAGAAGAAGCCCTGACTGCTGAAGTCACAGAAATGATTGACAAAGCAATAGCCTGGCAACAAAGTAGGATCCTGCCAAATGGGGAAATCAGTATTGAGGGCAATACCCGCACTTCCGGACAAGAAATTCTCAGAAGTGGTGAAGTTAAAGGTATAAACAACAGGGAAATAATTCGAGGATTTGCCTACTGGGCATCGGTAACTGAAGACGAGGGTTTGCAAGAGAATGCCTATGATGTTGCACGATTTTACTACAATGATGACCTTTCTCTAATGCCAGCACTTTATCCAGGAGATGACGTCTTTTTTGGTACTGATGCTCAAGAATATATCACCAGTGGTGATGGTAATGACTTTATCAACGGTAATGGAGGTAATGACCTTCTTAATGGAGATGCAGGAGATGATACCCTATATGGAGGCAAAGGTGATGATACACTCAAGGGAGGTCTAGGGAATGACCTTTTAGATGGTGGCGACGATTATGATAGCCTATATGGAAACGAAGGTAATGACTTTCTCAACGGTGGTGCAGGCAATGACCTTCTCAATGGAGATTCAGGAGATGATACCCTCAACGGTGACAATGGTGATGATACACTCAATGGAAGTCTAGGGAATGACATCCTAAATAGTGGCGAAGGTCATGATATCCTGAACGCAGACGAAGGTAATGACTTTCTCAACGGTGGTGGAGGCAATGACCTTGTCAGTGGACATGGAGGAGATGATACCCTCCAAGGTGACAATGGTAAAGATACACTGAAGGGAGGTCTAGGAAATGACATCCTAGATGGTGGCGACGATCATGATATTCTCTACGGAGGGGAAGGTCATGACTCTGTCAACGGTGGTGCAGGCAATGACCTTCTCAATGGAGATGTAGGAGATGATACCCTCAACGGTGACAATGGTAATGATACACTGAAGGGAGGTCTAGGGAATGACATCCTAGATAGTGGCGAAGGTCATGATATCCTATACGGAGGGGAAGGTAATGAATTAGTCAACGGTGGTGGAGGTAATGACCTTCTCAATGGAGATGCAGGGGATGATTTTCTCTATGGAGGCAAAGGAGATGATGAACTTCGGTCTGGTATAGATAATGACACCTTATATGGTAGTGACGGACATGATACATTAAGTAGTGGCGAAGGTGATGACTTCCTCAACGGTGGTGGAGGCAATGACATTCTCAATGGAGATGCAGGGAATGATACCCTCCAAGGTGACAATGGTAAAGATACACTGAAGGGAGGTGTAGGGAGTGACATCCTAGATGGTGGCGACGATCATGATACCCTTTACGGAGGCGAAGGTGATGACTTTTTCAATGGGGGGGCAGGCAATGACCTTCTCAATGGGGATGCAGGGGATGATACTATGTATGGAGGCCAAGGAGATGATCAACTTCGGTCTGGTATAGGTAATGACATGCTGTATGGTGGTGAGGGGATAGATACTCTTACTGGTGGTGCAGGGGCAGATAAGTTTGTTCTGGGTGACATCAGTGTTTACTATAATACTAATGGTGACAGTGATTATGCCCTGATATCGGATTTCAAAGTTTCAGAAGGTGACGAAATCCACCTTGAGGGTGATGCTAGTGACTATGTGGTGCAAGCATATGTTGAGCTTGGCTCAAACAAAGGTACAGGTATTTATCGAGACAGTAATAACAATGGTATTTATGAGACTGGAGATGAATTAATTGCTCTGCTCAATGGATCGGAAGACTTTCATCTTGAAGAGATTTACATGGATATTTTTCTCTTTAACTAGTTCCGGCAAGAGGTCGAGAGGTTAGAACAGAGATTGCGCTGCTGTCTATTCCGATTCCTAGGGTTGGCTCATCTTGTTCGCTCATACCAATTATCACGGTATAGCACTACCCATGAAGGTCAGGACATTAATAAACTCCGAAACTTAGTGATAGCTTACTTCTGACTTCTGACTTCTGACTTCTGACGCTAAGGGTAGCGCTATATTAACTATTTCCAATCCCTTGACCTCCCAACCAACCGGTTGTCCAAGCACTCTGAAAATTAAATCCCCCGGTAATTCCATCAATATCCAGAATTTCCCCAGCAAAGTAAAGACCTGGACATTGGCGGCTTTCCATAGTCTTGAAATTCACCTCTTTGAGACTAACACCACCACAAGTAACAAACTCTTCCTTAAAAATCCCTTTACCTTGAATCAAATAGCGTCCCTGAGTCAGTTCTTGAACTAACTGATGTACGGTTTTTTTCGATAACTCAGCCCAACGGTTTTGTGCTCCTACTCCCACACTAGTGACTAAGCTCACCCAAAGGCGCTTTGGGATAGGAATGGGACAACTAGTAGTAATGAAGCGTCGAGGTAACTGGGATTTAACATCGAGGAGTAATTTACGCAATCGGTCTGGGTTGTAATCAGGAAGCCAATTCACTAACAAGGGCATTTGATAATGGTGTTCATGCAACACTCTCGCCCCCCAAGCAGAAAGCTTGAGTACTGCTGGACCACTTAAACCCCAATGGGTAATTAGCAATGGTCCCGTTTGTTCCTTCAAGGTTTTACCAGCATCGGGTAATTTGAGGCAGACCTGTTTAACACTGACCCCAGCTAAATCTTGTAAACGGGAGTCTGGGATATTAAAGGTGAATAGAGAGGGCACAGGGGTTTCGATGGTATGACCTAAGGCTTTTGCCCAACGATAGCCTAGGGGATTGCTACCAGTAGCAACCAAAACGCGATCGCATTTTATAGTCTCACCATTCCTCAACCCAATTTCAAATCCTCCTGGGTTCTGGTGTGGGGTGTCAGGAGTCTGGTGTTGGGAAGATTGTCGAGAGATCGACTTAACCGTATTACTGGTGCGAATCGTCACCCCTGCCCTCTTAGCCACTTGAAAGAGACAATCAACAATAGTTTCCGAACTATCAGTAATCGGAAACATCCTGCCATCGGCCTCAGTTTTCAGCTCAACACCGTGAGCACCAAACCAAGCAATGGTATCCTTCGGTTGAAAACGGGTGTAAGCCCCTCGCAATGCTTTGCTTCCCCTAGGGTAAGCTTGAACTAATTGGGCTGGATCAAAACAATAATGAGTAACATTACAGCGTCCACCACCAGATATGCGTACTTTCGATAATGGATGGCGTGATGCTTCTAGCAGAGTGACATTGGTATGGGGATGAGTAGTTGCACAGGTAATTGCCCCAAAAAAACCAGCGGCTCCACCACCAATGACTACGACATTGAGATTTTGTGAATTATCCAACTGGCTGAACTATCAATAGATAATTTTTCAAATAGGTTAGGTAGATAAGTTTTGCATTCAAATCCTAAGATCGTCCTGGCAAATAATACTTAAAGTCCCTTGAGCCTTTATAGTCAGTGACATTAGCCAATTCTTCTAGAGTTTGGACACCAGGAAGCAATTCGCCATTAATTTGCCAAGTAGGATAGGATTTAATTCCAGCAGCGATACAAGCTTGTGTCTGAGCATCTTTGCCATCACGAGCACACTCTATATAATTTATTTGAGAGAATGCCTGTTTTCCAAACAGTTGCTTCTGCTCATAGCAGTGGGGACACCAGTAAGCTCCGTATTTCTTAGCACCAAGTTCAGTCAAATGACGAGCCAGATCAATTTCCGATTGACCAGAGGTTGTGTTAACTTTCCAGCCACCAATAGCTGCATTTGGGGCACCAGAGGCTGTGGGAATTGGACCACCATTATCTGCTGATGTAGCCACGGATTCCCCAACATTAGCATAAACGCCTAAGGTACCTACCAAGGTGATCATGCCCACGATCAGACCGATAAAGAAAATTTGACCAATATCTTCCCAACTGCGACCCACAAGGGTTAGGACTAGCAGGCTAATGGCAAATAATGCTGAAGTGATGCAGTATATACAGAGTGCTTGGATCTCAAACGCTAACAAGTACATCAGGTAGCTACTGAAAACTGTCATAGCTGCTGCACCTGCCAACAGCAGTAACCAAGTCCAATTTTCTAGTTTTGAGCGAAGTCCCTTCTTTGGGTCTCCCTTGACTAACAACGGAGCCAAGGCAAATGTAGCCATACTGGTGTATGCCAAGAAACCAAACAAGGTTAGTGGCAGACCAAATAGACTAGCATAAGGGCTGGAAAGGACATCATTACAGCTGGAAGCATTACCTGCACCCGCGCTGCAAACTGCAGTACCACCTGTCAGTGTAACCACAGTCAGATAAGCAGTTAACAGGGCACCCACGACAGCGATCGCAGCAATCAGCTGACGGGACCAACGATAAATCCAGGGGACAGAACGCCTGCGACTCACACTCATAATCTAGATAATTAGGAATAGGGGTTGCTTGAAAGTACTAACTACTACGTTATCAACTCAAACAACCAATAGACAGAAACCAAGGTGAGATACTGTCTGTTGAAGGTGAAGCTTGGCCTTGCGGCGACGAATAGCGGAACAATCTTGTTGAATTAAGAATTAAGAATTAAGAATGTAAAATTAATAATGCGCTCATTCTACATTCTTAATTCTACATTCTGCATTCTGACAGACAACCTTGGCCTAAAGGCCACGGGTGCGCGTTCATCCTTCAAACAATTGGTTTTTGTTCTGGTTTAGCAGACACACTACTGCGCACTGCTTCCACAAATTGACTGACCCGAATCGGGTCAATAGGTTGATCAATTTGTCCACGACGCTTGAGGGAACTAGAGACAATTACCCCGTCAGCATATTGCATCAGGGTAGAGATATTTTCCCAATTAGCGCCACTGCCAATAAACACTGGTTTGCCCTTAGCCGCCGCCGAGGCTAACACCAGGTCTTGGGGATTAGTAGCAGTACCGGTTGCCCAGCCAGATAGAATCACACCATCAGCTAACCCCCGCTCTAAGGTTTCTTGTACAGCTATGGTGATATTCGGTGATTCCAAAGGTTGTCCATGTTTGACTAGAACATCGGCAATAATCTTAACATCACTACCCAGTGCCCGACGGTAGCGCAAGAGTGTATGAGCCTGTCCCTCAATTAACCCCTGGTCTGTTGCCATAATCCCAGTCAGAACATTAACGCGGATAAATTTAGCCCCTACACAAGTAGCAATTGCCAAAGCACTATGAGCATCATTGCGTAAAATATTGATCCCTATTGGTATGGGAACCAAGTTCATCAGTCGCTGGACTATGATCGTCATGGTACTGACTACTGCTGGATCGACCTGGTTTTTGGTAAATGGGGCGTCGAAAAAATTCTCAACAATCACCCCATCCACTCCACCAGAGCCTAAGGCGGTTACCTCTTGCTCAGCTCGGTCAATGACAGCTTGCAGGCTACCCCCCCAGCGCGGGGAAGTAGGGAGTGGCAGCAAATGCACAACTCCTATGATCGGATTCGGTGTCTGGAAAATTTGCTCTAAGTTCACAATCCTGGGATGTTTGGAAGCCCCATCTCATCAGGGAGCGGGGAGGAAAAGCTACAGATAGAGAGGACCAGGGCCCCCTGTAGAAAACTTGGAAATTGAGAGTAGGGTCGAATGCCGTTTATGGCATCGGTCTACCACTGGCATTAATGGTGCTGTGCGACCAGGCGCGAGGTTCAACGCCCACACCGAACGCGCACCAAGATAGAGGTGAGCCATAAAACGACTACATCTGTTTTCGATCTCTACTGCCTACTGATTCTAGGTCAAGGGTAAAATAGGACTACCTATATTACCAGTAGATTGTACCTTTGTCCTGTCAACTTTGAGCTTTGGGACCGCAATTGCTGAAGAGCCAAGATCAGCAATACTCGATGTAATACCTCGCACCAGATCAGCACCCCCCTCGCCCATAGACCGAGGTGACCAACACGAGCCCCTTGGAGTAGAGAGATTTTTATAATTCCTAATATTTTTTTGAATATTTTAATAAAATTTAATTTAGAATGATTTTATAGATTTTAATAGTGAAATCAACATGGAACATCAGTACTAGTAGATTAGGAGAGCAAATATAGCAGTTGAGCACATCACTTACACACTAAGCTCAATCACACCAAGCTCAATCAATGGTGTAAGGTGCGGCTATTGGGCAGTAGGTTATGTGACTAAGTCGTATTATCATATAAGATGATGTAATGAATGGGCAAAAAGCCAACTGTAGCAATATCTCACTTGGGTTGCGAGAAAAATCGCATTGATACCGAACATATGCTGGGTCTGCTGGTGCAGGCAGGATACCAGGTTGATGCCAATGAAGAATTAGCTGAGTATGTTATTGTAAATACCTGTAGTTTTATAGAACAAGCGCGGCGAGAATCAGTCCGCACGCTAGTAGAACTGGCTGAAGCTGATAAAAAAATAGTGATCACGGGCTGTATGGCTCAACACTTCCAAGGCCAACTATTGGAAGAGTTGCCAGAGGCAGTGGCAGTGGTGGGAAGCGGAGACTACCATAAAATAGTAGATGTAATCCAAAGAGTAGAAACAGGCGATCGCGTTCAAGAGGTTTCTACTGAACCAACCTACATTGCTGACGAAACAACGCCACGCTACCGAACAACTTCTGAAGGGGTTGCTTACCTACGGGTGGCAGAAGGGTGTGATTACCGGTGTTCCTTCTGTATCATTCCGCACCTCCGGGGAAAGCAGCGATCGCGTACCATAGAATCCATTGTTGCGGAAGCCGAGCAGTTGGCATGTCAAGGGGTTCAAGAGCTGATTTTAATTTCCCAAATCACCACCAACTATGGTTTAGACATATACGGCGAACCGAAACTGGCAGAACTGTTGAGAGCATTAGGTGAAGTAGACATCCCCTGGATTCGGATCCACTACGCCTATCCCACGGGTTTAACCCCATCCGTGATTAAAGCCATTCAGGAAACTCATAATGTTCTTCCTTATCTCGATTTGCCTCTACAGCACTCCCATCCAGAAATCCTCCGCTCCATGAACCGTCCTTGGCAGGGACGAGTAAATGACACTATCATCAAGCAACTCAAAACTGCACTTCCTGATGCAGTGTTGCGAACCACCTTTATTGTCGGGTTTCCCGGCGAGACAGAGCAGCACTTTGAACACTTGCTGGAATTTGTCCAGCATCATGAATTTGACCATGTTGGAGTGTTTACCTTTTCTGCGGAGGAGGGAACAGCAGCATACAAATTGCCTAATCAGTTGCCCCAAGGGGTGATGGATGCCAGACGGGATGCCCTGATGGCAGTTCAACAACCGATTTCCTTGAAAAAAAATCAAAACTGTCTGGGCAAGATAGTTGATGTTCTCATAGAACAAGAAAATCCCTTAACGGGTGAATTTATTGGTCGCAGTGCCAGGTTTGCCCCTGAGGTGGATGGATTGGTCTACGTTCAAGGTGATGCGTCTTTAGGAACCATAGTAACAGTAGAAATTACTGATTCTGATGCCTACGACTTGTATGGTTCTGTAGTACTACCTCCGTAAATAAGCCACAGGCTTTAACTAGGGGTTGGAATTAAACACTCCACCACTAGGGGAAGTAATCTGGTCAATCGTGAACCAGACATTATTCTTGGTCTTTTAGATTGCGGTGCGACGGCATCAAGACAAGGCGCGAGGTTTCCAACTCCTAGGTCGCCGCTTCCCGAACGCCAAGGGAACGCGCACCAAGACAATGGAGCTGTAAACAAGGTGTCTAGCCTTGTGAAAAGCCGGTGTCTGTGGCCCATAGTTCTGTCGCCCATAGTAATGGCAGACTAAACCGGAGACTAAACGGCACACTTAAAAGACCTGCTTAGGGGGTAAAAACTAGCTTAGCGGTGCATAAAGTCAGCTTTGCGGTGCGACCCCGGCGAGGTTTCCTCGCCAAGGGAATGCGCACCAAGAGAGAGGGTTAAATTTGGGATGATTTACCCCACCCCAATAATCCAACGGGCAATACCTAGCTAGCGATGCCTCAGGTGCGACCCGTGGCGAATTTAATTCGCCAAGGTCAACCGCACCTAAGCCTTCATGCGGGGGTTTCCCCCACTCGCGCTTTGCATGGCTGACAAGGATCCACCCTCAACCTGACAACTGTGTCTAGGGCATTAACCATTGCGTCTGTAAGACGTGTTCTAGTGGGATGAACCTAATCTCAAGCTTTTAGACACACTAAATAGGTCGCAACAGACCAAAGCTAATGGTGAAACGCACCAAAGCCCAACCTGAGAGGGTTTAAGCAAAAGCGCGACTGCATCAAGACTAGGTGCAACTTAGGAGTTGAGGCCTATCAACAGGTGCGACCCGTGGCGAATTTAATTCTTAACGCGGAAAGCGCACCTAACCAAATGGGTGGAAACTAAACCCCTTTCTACTCATGTAATCTCATCATAGGTTTGTCAAAGCAAAAGCCATGGTGAGTCAGACCTGATAACTCACTGTCTTTATAGCCATCACAGTGTTTCCTCACACGTTCAACTACTAACTTTCTGACTTACCAGAAAAAAAACCACAACTAACTAACGAAAAATCGAAAAATAACTTATGACCGTTTCTTTCCAAAGCCTGGGATTGTCTGAAGCTTGTGTAAGCCAACTCGAAAAAATCGGCTTCACTACACCTACTACTATCCAAGCCCAAGCTATTCCTGAACTGCTCAATGGCCATGATGTACTCGGTATGTCTCAAACCGGTACTGGCAAAACAGCAGCGTTTTCCCTACCAATGCTAGATCGCATTGACTTGGACAAGCGAACCGTACAGGCCTTAATTTTAACCCCAACCCGAGAGTTAGCCCAGCAAGTTAACCAAGCGATTCGGGACTTCAGTGACGACCGTCGATTGCATATACTAACCGTCTGCGGTGGTCAGTCCATTGAGCGGCAAATTCGGATGCTTTACAAAGGCGCTCAGATTGTGGTAGGAACTCCCGGACGGGTGATTGACTTGCTAGAGCGGGGAGACCTTAAGCTGGAAAACCTAAGCTGGGTGGTACTCGATGAAGCGGATGAAATGTTAAGCATGGGCTTTATCGATGATGTTAAGAAAATCCTGCAACAGACTCCCGAAGAGCGTCAGACTACTTGCTTCTCAGCAACTATGCCCCGGCCAATTCAGGACCTAGTCAGCAAGTTCCTGAAATCCCCAGTCACTGTTAAAGTTCAGCAATCGAAAGCAGCACCAGCGCGCATTGAACAGCGAGTTTACATGGTACCCCGTGGCTGCTCAAAAATCAGGGCTCTCCATCCAATTCTGGAACTGGAAGACCCAGAAGCTTCAATCATTTTTGTGCGAACACGAAAAGCTGCTGCTGAACTAACCAACCAATTACAAGCGGCTGGTCACAGTGTGGATGAGTACCACGGTGATTTGAGTCAGAGTCAGCGGGAGCGGTTATTGTATCGGTTCCGGAAAAATCAAGTGCGTTGGGTAGTAGCAACCGATATTGCTGCCCGTGGTCTAGATGTGGATCATCTAACCCATGTGATCAATTTTGACCTACCAGATCAAGTAGAAAGCTATATTCACCGCATTGGTCGTACCGGTCGTGCTGGTAAGACAGGAACAGCAATTACCCTGATTCAACCTTTTGAACGCCGTAAACTCTACCAGATTGAGCGCAAGGTGCGGCAACGGTTGGAAGTTACCCGGATTCCGACCCGCTCACAAATTGAAGCCCGGCGCTTAGAAAGACTTCAGGCAGAGTTACGGGAAGCTTTATCAGGGGAACGGATGGCTTCTTTCTTGCCAGTTGTACGGGAGTTGGAAGAAGAATATGATGCTCATGCGATCGCAGCGGCAGCATTGCAATTGTTCTATGACAAAACTCAACCCCCCATTAGTGACGATATCGAAGAACGAACGGTGGAACGTCCCAAACTGCGGCTTAACACAGACAAACGCCATCGGTCAGAAAAACCAAGAAAGCCTGTGATTCAGAATCAGTCAAGATAAGATAGACAAAGATGAAGTGTAAAGGATGAAGGCGTATTGGATGAAGTAGCAAAATATACTAGTTGTTTCGTCAAGCAACAACAATCAATGGAAGGATTGACAGATCGTAACCTTCATGCTTCATACTTCATGCTTCATACTTCACACTTCACACTTGATACTTCACCCTTAATACTTCCCTAACCAAACGTGGCTTCAAGTCTGTCTGTTTCTACTTCACTCAACTGGCCTGGCTTAGTTGAGGCTTACCGTCCTTATTTGCCAGTCACTGACTCCACACCAGTGGTAACCTTACTCGAAGGTAATACTCCTCTAATTCCTGTCCCCACTATTGCCAAAATTATTGGCAGAGGAGTAAAGGTACTGGTGAAATATGATGGTCTCAATCCTACCGGTAGTTTTAAAGACCGGGGCATGACCATGGCGATTTCAAAAGCTAAGGAAGCAGGAGACCAAGCGGTAATCTGTGCTAGTACCGGAAATACCTCGGCATCAGCAGCAGCCTACGCTCGTCGGGGGGGAATGCGGGCATTTGTAATTGTTCCTGATGGTTATGTAGCTCTGGGGAAATTAGCCCAAGCGTTGGTATATGGAGCAACAGTAATCGCCATTAAGGGAAATTTTGATGACTGCTTGAAAATTGTCCGGGAAATGGCATCCAAGTATCCCGTGACCTTGGTCAATTCCCTCAATCCTTATCGCTTAGAAGGTCAAAAGACAGCTGCGTTTGAGATAGTGGACAACTTAGGTGATGCTCCTGATTGGCTGTGCATACCAGTGGGCAATGCTGGTAATATTTGTGCCTACTGGATGGGCTTTTGCCAGTACCATCAGCAGGGGAAATGCGATCGCTTACCCCAAATGATGGGATTTCAAGCATCTGGAGCATCCCCGATTGTCGCTGGCAAAGTCCTAGAGCATCCCGAAACCATTGCAACGGCAATTCGGGTGGGGAACCCGGCTAGCTGGGAAAAAGCGATCGCAGCCCAAGAAGCTAGTAAAGGGGCATTTAATAGCGTTACCGATCAAGAAATTTTAGATGCCTATCGGTTATTGGCATCCCAAGAAGGAATTTTTTGTGAACCAGCGAGCGCCACATCAGTCGCTGGTTTGTTGAAAGTAAAAGACCAGGTACCCACAGGAGCAACCGTGGTTTGTGTATTGACAGGTAATGGTCTCAAAGATCCAGATACTGCAATCGAACACAGCAAAAACCCATTAACAGAAGGGATTGAGCCCACAACTGCTGCTGTGGCAGAGGTGATGGGCTTCAAGCCAAAAGAGGCTTAAAGATGAGTGGTAACGTCGGTTGTTAGGTTGAAGGTTAGTCGGTTGAAGGTTAGTCGGTTGAAGGTTAGTCGGTTGAAGGTTAGTCGGTTGAAGGT
>WTKN01000061.1:0-32532 GCA_011524395.1 Moorena sp. SS36440bin_2 | reverse complement strand
GTTGAAGGTTAGTCGGTTGAAGGTTAGTCGGTTGAAGGTTAGTCGGTTGAAGGTTTAGGGGAGTTGTACCTGATCCACCACATGATGAATGCCATCTATGATTAACGAAGGCTGATGGACGAAGTCCCGCTTTCAGCGATCGAAATACATCAGATGACCGCTTTGCCCGGAAATAATCTGCCGACTACTCGAAGATAAAGTAGCAAGTTCAGCCTGGAGTTCTTGCCAGACGGCTCTTTGTTGTTGCATATAATCGGCTGTAAAGCCACGGGGTAACTGATCCACACTGACGGGCTTTGCAGCTGTTAGCACCACTAACGGACGATCGCCCAAAGAAGGCGTTGTTTGAGCCCGCTTTAGGTTTCGATCGAACAGTTGTGCTTCAGCTTCCACAGTAACAGTGGATTGAGGGGCAAAGGCTTTGAGCTGGGGCAGCATTTCTGGGGGAATCCGTCTAACGTTGGGATTGGGTAAATGATGCAATAAGCGCAAGACTCCCATAGCGGCCAATTGCCTGTTCAGCCATGACTTGACCGGGGAGGGTTTGAGATTAACTGGGGCAGGAGGAAAACGCTCTTCCTGTTCTGGGTGAGCTGAATCCACCAATACCATGCCTACTACTTCCTCAGGGTAAAGCTCTGCAAATACTCTAATATAAATACCACCCATGGATAGCCCTGCTAACACATAGGGAGGCTTGATACCTGCCTGCTCCAAAGCCCTATGTAGGTCTTGAGCAATTTCGTCTGCTGTAGGAGGATTGGGGCTAGGTTCACTCCACATTATCCCTGCTCGGTCGTAGGCGCAAACCCGCGTAAACTCCGCTATCTGAGGCTGTACTCTTCCCCAAGCCAGAGAGCCCATCGGCGCTAGCCCATCCTCTAAGATAACCGTTACATTCCCTTCACCCATGCAATGGAGGTGAAGTTTGCGCCCGCCCACATCTACCAATTTCCCTGGTGGTGGGTATTTAATTGGTAAGTAGATTCTTGACCAACGCTCATAAAGAAAAAGCCCTAGCAGTAGGATGCTCACTGCCAGCAGAACACCTAGGAAAATCCATTTAAGCCAAAATTTCATCAGACTAAACTGACCACGGAAACAGCAACTCTATCCCTGATTGGGATACTTTTATAACACTACCGATGATACTGACTTTAGTAGGACTTATATGGCCTATATGGCTTTTAACTCTGCTAGTATAATTATTCTAATATAATATTTTTATAATACTATTGCTAGTATAACTTTTGCGATCGCAAACAGAGATAATCATGTGTTATGGTTTGCTGGGAATCAGGTAAATATTTTATCTAGCTTGATTACATTTTATTTTCTTTTAAAAGACTATCGCAATCAAATTCATTATGCAACTAGAAGAGTATTTCAACTTTTTGGCTCGTGATGACATTCGGATAAAAGGTCATCGGATTGGGATTGAAACGGTGTTATACGAGTATTTATTTAAAGGGCGTACTGCTGAAGAAATTGCGAAAATCTACTCAACTCTGACCTTGGAAGAGGTCTATGCCACAATTCTTTATTACCTACAGAACAAAGACACAGTAAGTCAATACATTGCTGACTGGCTAGAGTGGGGACATCAACAGCGTAAAGCTCAAGCCTTAAATCCTCATCCTGCAGTAGCTCGACTCCGGAAAATCAAAGCAGAAAGACAAGCCCAGTTGAAAGCCAATGGCACTGAAGTATCTAATGGATGAGAATGTTGACCCAGCTTACCCAACTCAAATCCGACGCAAATGCCCTGATTTAGTGATTCGCGCAGTTGGGGAAATCGGTACTCCAAGCCTCAGTACACTAGACCCGGAAATTCTGTTATGGTGCGAGGATTATAACTTTATTTTGGTAACCAATAACCGTAGGTCTATGCCCGTACATTTAACTGACCACATTTCCCAAAGTCATCATGTCCCAGGAATTTTTATCTTAAACTCCAATTTGAGCATTGGTCAAAATATTGAAGAGTTAATTATAATTGCACAATGTTCTGATGAGCAGGAATATCAAGACCAAATTATTCATCTGCCCATAACTTGAATTAATTAATTATTCTGAGCAGAAGTCTCAACAATACATTGCTCATTGTTCGTCTTAGAATCTTCATCGATCAAGCCTGAGGGGGTAAGGAAATAAGGGAAAACGCAGACTATATAATCGACCTAGCTTTTAGCCTCGTTGATTGTACAATCGTAGTCTTGATGCAGTTGCTCATGAGAGTCCCCCCATGAGCAAACTACCTCACTGGATCATCGCTGCATCCCTACTCCCTATAACCCAGGACTAAAGTCCGTTATCAAATTGAGAGCTGCTATATAAAGTGGGATAATTTAATAGTGGAGTTCTCTCAAACCCAATTGGTAGTCGATTTAATCGACTTAATTCCTTATCAATGTGATTAATAAAGTATTTCATTTCTCTAGGATTGCCATCGATATCTTGACCTGTGACCAAGTAGCTACTTACCTCATTATGAAGAGACGCATAGTTCAGGTATAACTGTTTGTTATTGACAATACTGTCCTCATACCGGAATAATCCCGGAAGATTTCCAAACAGAATAGCTGATGCTGAAACCACTACGAAGATATTAATCACATAAGGGTGAGTACTATTCCAACCTGACCGAATAATAAAGAGTAAACAAATTCCTGCTACAATTGCTGTACCATAGGTCATTAACTTAGACATATAGTAATTGTTGTAGAAGAATGTCATCATTTTAAAATGTCTTTGGTCTCGGGCTTGGATTTCTTGGATTTGGTCACCAATTCTTTCTTGTTCAAGGGGAGCCGCATCAGGGATGGTTTCAGTATAAGCAACTGTTTCTGTTGGAGGTAACAACCACTTTTGGGTTTGGTAGTTACCTAAGGAATACAGAAAGATAACTCCTACAGTAATCAGTAAAACCAATACAGAAGTTATGGCGATATGTCCAATCAGTGGCTTCGACCAAAATTTTGGCTGAGTTAAGCCTATGGGCTTAGTTTCCTGATTGTCCGTTTTCACAACGGTTTCAATGGTTTCATGATTATTATTTTTTGTAGAATTTTCTTTATCGATGTCGATAGGTGAAGTTTTATTAAACTCTAACATTAGCTTGACCTCCAAGGGGCGGACATATGGTTTTTTATTGGGATTCGGTTTTTGATTCGGATATGGATTTAGTACCATCAACTTTAAAAGGGTATTCAATAAGTATTAAGTTGTCAATTTAAGGCAAAAGCAAAATGGTAATTAGCAATTAACAATTAATAATTAACTAATAATTAATCATTAATCACTAATCACTAAGGTAGAGGAAGCCGACCTGCCAAATTCTTCTGGGGCATAGTTGAGGTGTGCTTGGGCAGGGGGCCATAAATAGGTTCCTGGTGTAACTGAGCGCACTAGATAATGCAAATTATAGACACCAGCTTCTAATCGATCGGCATAAGCCACAATGCGATCGCGATGAATTTTCTGATAATCGATTTGCCAGCTATCCTGTTGAGCTGGGAAGTAAGGAGTAGCAGTTTGGAAACTAGTTTGGAAGTAAGGAGTAGCAGTTTGGAAACTAGTATCAACTGCTTCCAACCCAGCTGGTAAGAGATCTTCGATCACCACATGATCCACTGGATGATCGGTAATTATCTCCACGCCAATATCAAACACTTGTCCCGCTGGTACTGTTAATGGGTCTTTGAGAGCATACAGTCCAATCTTTCGCAACACCTTTTCCTGATTAGCGGGACGTATGGTTTTGTTTACTCGTAATCCATTAAACCGACCGGCTTGATTGCCTTGTAAGCGATAACGATAGCTGGTTAAGTAGTGTAGAGTCCCTGCACCAGATTTCTTGAGAATTAGGTCATGGCGACCTCGGGGTAACTTATCCATAGTAACCTGAATCGATTGACTAGGTTTCTGATACCCCTGGAACTGGGCTGAGCCAAGTTTTTTCCCAGCTAGTTGCACCGTTGCGCCAAAGCTGGGGGGTGTAGGCTGTAATCGACTATAGTCTACTAAGGCACTCAAGGCTTGGGCATTATCGTAGGTAGTTTGCCAAGTGCCGTCTCGCCGTAACTCTAATAACCCTTGTAATAGTTTACTGCGAACCTCGGCTGAGCTCTTTTGGGCAATAAATAGGCGCAAGGCTTGAGCTTGTGCAGTAGTAGAGGAATCCAACCAACGCCAGCTTTGGGGTAAGTTTATCCGAGCTGAACGCCCAGTTTGATAGATGCTTTCCTGAAACTGATTGACTAGAGTTTGGGCTTGGCTCCGCCACTGAGGAAACTGTAGTAAGTAACGGGCTAATTTAATCTGAGTGACCCGGTCGAAGTTACTGCTCTGTTCATAAAGGTATCCTAGGAAGTCACTGCGGGTCTGACCGAGTTCTGCTAAGCCCATCAGTGCTTCTAATCGCACCTTACTCTTACACACTACGCTCTTGCAATAATCATACTGACCAGGATTTGCCAATATTTTCTGCAAGTAGTTCTGGAGACGGCTCACCATCCCAGCATCTACTGATAATCCTGCTGCTTTAGCCCGAGCTAGAGCAGTAGCAGCATAGGGAGAGATGAAGGGGTCTGAGGATTTTTGTCCGGGCCATCTGGCAAAGCCACCATCTGGTCGCTGGAGTTTTTGTAACTGTTTGATAGCCTCAGTGCCTTGTTGGCTAGGGTTAAACTCAGCAAAGGTCTGACCATATTGTTTGCCGAGTATTTCCAAATTGGATGCGATCGCTAATTTACTTGCTACCGGTTCTAAGAAGGGTAAGTCTTCGTTATCCAACACTTGCTTAGCCGGAGCAGTAATTTCAGGAATCAGAGTACTCGCCAGGGAAATCTCTAACCCTCCCGCGTCAGGTACTACGTTACTAGCTATATTCACCGGGATTTTTACTTGATTCCTGGTTACTCCCGATTCCACCACTTGCTCAGTAATGTCAACGGGTTTAACAGCTAAGGGTACTTCAAACCCATCCTGATTACCATTGAGCTTAGTCGTAAACTTGACTTTAGCTTTACCCAAGTTATTGGCTACCATCGGAAAACGATAACCACTGGTTCCGGTCTTGGCTGAGGTTTTTTGATTCAGCGTCGGGCCTTTACCATCATCAAACTGAACGGCACCGGTCAGTTGTCCATTAATCTGTAAATCTCCCGTTTGCCCAGTATTATTAATTAGCGATATACCAGCTTTAAAGCGATCGCCTGGACGAGCAAATTGAGGTAATACGGGATTAGCCATCAGCCGCTTGGTGGTCATAAAGGTAGCCTGGCCATTACCAAAGTGTAGGTTGCCATCCGTTGCTACTGCCATCACCCGCCAAGTGGTTAAGTTATCTGGTAGTTTAAAGGTTACCCTTGCTTTACCATTGGCATCTGTTACCAGTGAACCATTGTAGTAGGCTAAGGGTTTGAATTCCGTGCGAATCCGAGTACTAGCTGCGCCAGAAGACTTTCCTCCACCATAGCCCCAGCCTTTTCGCATCATTGACATCGCTAGGTTTTCTAGCACCACCTTAGGACGGTTATCACTGAAGCGAGTGGAAATATCTTGCTGAGCATACACGGTCTCTACTAAATCCGGTAGTTGGTAGCCACTCAGTTGCAAGATAGCTTCATTGACAACCATCACGGTCAACTGTCCCTTTACTGGTTTACCCTTAGAATCTTGCAATGCTAATTCCACTGTTTGCTTAGCACCAGGTTCAATGGACTTAGACTGCAATGTCTCTGTTACCTTGAGATAGTTATCATCCAAGCTGGTATTAAAGGGAGCAAAACCAATCCGCACCAGATTTTCTACACTCCCCGGCTCAACTTGGGATAGGGGTTTACCTTGGCGCACTACTACTGCTTCTACTGCTGCATTAGGTACCATCTCGGGAGTGACTTTGAACTTAATCTCTGGCGCACCCCCTTTAACTTTCACTACTTTGCGATAGAGGGTATTGTTCCGAACTACTGCGAAATACAATTCCCCTTCGGCATAGGGAGATTGAATCAAGGCTGTGGCTGTTTCCCCAGGCTTATAGCTATCCTTGTCTAGTTTGATATCCAGGCGAGAGTTATCATAGCGAGACCCCCAGTACACTGAGTTTCCACCGGTTGCCCAAATTTGTAAGTCTGTTGCTGCTAAGTCATTTTTAGCCTTAGCAAAATTAGCGCGAATTCGATAAGAACCGGATGAGGGAGGAGTGAGCTTAATGGATTTCGGACTACTACCGGAACGGACAGTTACCTCTTTTACGGTTTTGTATTCTACCTGATTCTTTTCTCGCTGACTCCCTGCCAAGACCTGGGTGACACTGCTATATTTCATCTCTTGCAGTTCCAGGCGTACTGATTGTCCTTTAATTAATTTACCGGTGGGGTCAGTAACAATCACTTCTACAGGGAATGGTTTTCCGGCATCCGCCACCCAATCCCCTTTTAATCCAATTAGTTTATCGCTAGGTAAAGCTGTAAATGTTTTAGAATCGGATACCGACAGATTCGAGACATCGGTAACTTGGGCATCTACCCGGTAAGTCATGGGATAGGGCAGGTCTTTCGTCACCGGAATAGTTAGACTACTTTCCCCAGACTCACTTAAGATTAGATTAGTTTGCAGGACATCACTGATAACTTGCGGTCTTTCTTGGGGCCAAAACCACTGCTGACCAAAGGAAAACTCTTCCCATCCTTCTGGAGTAAAGTAGACGGGGGTTCGAGTGACGTAATAAGCCACCTTGCCCCCATCTACATTTGAACCAAACCAATAATTTCCTTGGACATTAGCGTCCACCTTCTCGCCCATGTTAGCAAATTTTTGAGCAAGGGTCAGGTCAACTTTAAAGTTAGGAGGATTAAACTCAGCTACTCGGAAACCACCTGAGATTTCTCTGCCATTGCTTCCCCTGGCTTCAACGGTATAGAAACCTAGGGGTTGATTCTCTTTCAGGGGTAATTCTAGGGAGAAGGTACCAAATTCATTGGTTGTCTTAGTGCCTAAGTCTGTCTTCTTACCATTGGGTTCTACCAGCGTGACCTGATAAGATGCATTTTTGTCTTGGGTGAGGTTATCTTTTTCGAGATAATAAGCTGCTGCGGTGAACCAAGCCTTTTCTCCTGGTTGGTAAAGCTGTCGGTCTGAGAAAATAGTGCCTCGGGATTTGGGTTTGCCATTGTCCCAGTCTGAATAAATCCCGTAGCCATAATACCCACTATATTCATTGGTTCGAGTAAATGCCCAGTCTTTGCCTTCTTTAGCTATTACCAGTAATTGCGGGCCTTTAGTGAAGCGCGTTGCCCCATTCATACATTGCCGAAGAGCCTGGCTGTTTAGGGCAATGGTGCCAGTTCTGTCAGTTTTTGCGATCGCACAAGGTTTTGGTGAGCCTCGATAGGAAGCATTCAGCTCAGACTTATATATCTCTACCGTTGCTGCTGCTGGTGATCCATCAGACAGATGATTGACTTGCACCAAACCCGAATCAGGAAACCATTGCGCAAACACTCCCAAATTGGTCAGCTGCACCATCCCATAAAAGGTTGGTTCCCACCACTTTTCGTTTCCATTCCCATCCTGATAGCGATTGGCTTTCCCTTGCACCCCATAGGCCAACATTCCCGTTGGACCTCCTAGTCGTTTCCTCAGGGAAACCGCGATATTAGTGGTTTTATTTTTCTTTCCTGCTACCCGGAAACGCTCCCATTGACTTGGGTTCGGTAATAAATCATTGCTCTTGCCACTGGGATAAGCGGAATCTTTATAGACCAAGTCAGTAGGTTGAACGATGCGATAAGCCGCTTTATACTCCGGTTGCGGTAAATTGACCGTAGAAATATTCAACTGTAGGGACTCGGAATTGCTTTTTAGGGTAGAGGGAAAGATATGCAAATCCGAGGGAGCCCAGATATCCCCTGCTAAATCCCCTGTTTCGTACTTAAAGGTTACAGGTTCACCCAAGGTTTGCCCAAATTGGTCACTGAGATTAGCACCGAGAGTAACGGTATAGGTAGTTTCCGGTTCTAATGCCCAAGGATTTAGATTAACGAATCGATTGCCATCATAAGCTTGCACCAATTTGGGAGCTTCCTTGGGAGCAGGCTCAACCGTAATATTCTCCATGGCGGAAGCGGCCAGCAAACCATTATTAAATTCCAACCGAGCTGCCCCTTTGACAAACCGTCCATAAGCGCCTCCCGCCTCTGGTTGTCCATAAAATGTAGTTTCCTGATAGGTCAACGGGTCAAAGGTTTTGACTTGACTAACGAAAGGGGTTTCGGTCGCGATATTGCCGCGAGCGGGACGCACACCAGGGGCAAAGGCTAATTTGTAATCGGTAGCTTTAGTTAGGGGTTGCTTAGGGGTGATCGTATAAATCCATGGCCGCAAGGAGGGGTTAAATTCCTGAGCGGGTTGCCTATACTCTGAGGAAACATCCTCTTGTTCTTTAAGGGCTACATCTAGCTTGACACTCTGAGTCTGACCTTTCGGTGTCATGGTCAAGTGCTCGTTTACTGAAGCGATATCCAATTGGGTATTGGAGGTAAACTCTAACTTAGGTTCCAGAGGAATCGGTTCTGGTTCCGCTTCTGGATTCCGCTGAGTTGCTGGCAAATTGGTTAACTGGATCCGGGCAGTATTGAAGGTCCAGGCTAAGTCTTGTTCTAGACTATGATTGTTTAGGTCAGCTAATCCAGCTTTGAGGGTAACTTGGACACGAGTGGCTAGAGGCAGAGCTTGGTCGGCTTGGAATCCTACCATCCGTGGGGTTAAGAAACGAAATTGCCCAGGGATAGGGGGTATGATTTCAAATTTCTGTAATATTTCCCGCTGATTTGGACTTCCCAAGCGTTCAACGGGAATCAGGGGGTCTTTGAAGCGAATCCGAATCTGGGAAAGGGGCTCAGCCATGCCGATGGGACTAATTTGCTCAATCCACTCTGGGATTTGAGGCATCGGTAGGGGAGCAACTGCTGGTAAGGGTTGAAACCCTGACGTTAGTTTAGCGCTATCACAGCTTATTATTCCTAGGATCAGAGATAATCCCAGTAATAACCCTATGGCTGTTTTAATTACCCTACCCATGGCGTGCCTAGATTTTCCTCTTAGAGCTTCCATTTTTGATTAAAGCTCAGATTTTTTAATTTGGCAGGATTCTGTAAGTTTCCTTAACTTGTGGGGGTAGGGCGGTTGTTGGAGGGGCGTTGTTTAATAATGGAATGATTCAGCAACGCCACTTTGTTTACAGAACTCCTAAGGCTGAAAGCCCCGTGTTTTTTAACCGGGTCAGAAGTTACCCCAGCGAGCAATCCATCGCTGGGGCAGCCTTTATGGTTGGTCGGCTATGGGTAAAAGGGTTAAAACTTTGAGGCGCGACAATCGCGCGAATTTAATTACTGGTCAAGCGCGCCTCCATGATTAAGGCTGCCTTATTTTAAGGTTTCGTCTCCGGGATGAAAGCCCGTAGCGACTTGAGTCGCCGTGAAAAAAATTTGAATTAATACTTGACACTTTTATACGAAATTGTTAATATAAATACATATCGAATGAGGTCGAAATTCCTTCGCGTAGCGTGACCGTTCGCCTAGCGTGACCGAAGGTCAAGGTCAATGATCATCTTAGAGTTCAAAGCCAAAGGAAAAGAGTGTCAATATTCAGCTATTGATGAAGCAATTCGGACTGTCAAGTTTATCCGGAATAGCTGCATTCGTTTGTGGCTAGACAATAAAGGAACAGGGAAAAGTGACCTTAGCCGGTATTCCAAAATCCTGGCCAAGGAGTTCCCCTTTGCTAATGAATTGAACTCTACTGCCCGTCAGGCTGCGTCTGAAAGGGCATGGTCATCGATTGTTCGCTTTTACGATAATTGTCAGAAAAAAGTCCGAGATAAAAAGGGTTTCCCAAAATTCCAAAAACGTGCTCGTTCTGTCGAATATAAGAAGTCAGGCTGGAAACTTTCCCCTGACAATAAATCTATAACATTCACGGACAAGAAAGGGATTGGAAAACTCAAACTCAAGGGCACCTGGGACTTGTGGCGTTTTGATAAGAAGCAAATAAACCGGGTTCGGATAGTCAAACGAGCTGATGGGTACTATGTTCAATTTTGCGTTGCAGTTAACGTAAAAGAGGAAACAGAACACACAGGTGAAATGATTGGATTAGATGTAGGACTTAAAGAGTTCTACACAGACTCTAATGGTCATTCTGAACCCAATCCCCGATTCTACAGGAAAGGGGAAAAACGTTTAAAGTTTTATCAACGCCGAGTTTCTCGGAAAAAGAAAGGCTCGTCCAATCGCAGGAAAGCGATTAATAGACTAGGTAGACAGCATCTTAAAATAAGTAGGCAACGTGAAGAACATGCAAAGAGACTTGCACGTTGCGTAATCCGGTCTAACGATCTGGTCGCCTACGAAGATTTAAGAGTTAAGAATCTAGTAAAAAATCACTGTCTCGCCAAGTCTATTAATGACGCAGGTTGGTATCAATTCAGGAAATGGTTAGAGCACTTTGGAACTAAATTTGGCAAGATAACTGTTGCAGTAAATCCCGCCTATACCAGTCAAAACTGCTCTGAATGCGGTGAAGTCGTCAAGAAATCCCTATCCACTAGGACTCATATCTGTGAATGTGGGTGTGAACTTGACAGAGATCATAACGCCGCCATCAATATCCGAAATCGAGCCATAAGTACGACGGGGCACGTCGGAACTTGGATCATTGATCCGTTCGCGCAGCGGAGGCCGTAGGCCACGCTACGCGAACGGGTCTCCCGAAACGCTTCAGGAGATTTGGCCTCTACTGTTCTTGATTCCGGTCAGGTTCAGCAAGCTGAGTCGATGAGTGAAGAATCCCCGCGCCCTTAGCGACCGGGGAGTGTCAAGGCAGTGACTCACAAGCGATACCATCTTTATCACGGTCTAGCCGGTAGGGGTCGCCGGGAAAGCCATCAAGCACCTGTTGGGCTTCAGCTTGAGTACTGAAATCTGAACAATTGCAATCTGAATTCACGCAATCGGGAAATTCAGGTTCTGCAGCAGCAGACGAGACAGGTGTTGTGTTACTAACTATCTTGGCAAAACGAACCTCAGATAAGCCAATCAGACTTGCCGGTCCATAGTTGGAGATAACATCGATTCTGGCAAACTGAGCTTTCACATTAGGAAAAGAGAAGATAGTAGCCGGAATATTGGTTGCAGGTCCTTTAGGCAGAGTTAGGGTTGAAGATTCAAAAACTGGGTCACTAAAATCGGCCTTGTTAGATAGAACTAAGTTAAAATCTTTGATACCCCGATTAGTTGCGGTTGTATTGAAAGCATTGTAATTCCAGAGGGCTAGTGTATTCAATACGACTGGGCTGCCAAAATCAAAGTCAAAGTTGACATCAGCTGCCGTTGCACCATTTTTTAGACTAGCTGAGAGAAAGTCAGCTGGATTTCCTCCAGCTACGTGGATTTTATCCAGTTCCGTGCCGCTACCAGTCAGTCCATTTCCATTGAAAATGTTAACTACAGCTCCATAATTAGGTTTGAAGAAGCCTTTATTTAAGTTAATAAAAGCAGTTGGATGTAGGATTTCAACCTCAGAACCAGGGCTGGAGAGGTTAGGCTCTGTTTGGGCTAGGGCTATATCGGGGTAACTAGTCAGTGATGCTGCCGATAGTAGCATCAACAGAACTGTCATCAAAAAAGATTGAAAGCTTCTCAGTAAATTTTTTTTCACTATTCTATGATTGAGATTACTTTCAAGACTTTACGTGAATTTGTCCAATTTATCAACCCAATTATATACTTCATGTGTAGTATATAAATAACACCTAATCTTTCATAAAATTACATATTTTTTTTATAAATAATCATTGTTTCCTTGTTTGATTTGTGGTATTAGTATGATTTATCGGGATTGAACTAGAGGGGAAAAGTAAAGTTGCCAGAAAATATCCCCTCTTTTAGAGGTTTTTTATTGGTTAAGTACCGATATGCCCAAACTAATCAATTCCTAAACTAATGGATTCGCAAAAAACCATCAATCCATTTCGCTATCCCTGACATCCGTTAAGCCATCCGTTACCAACAACACCTTATTTTAAGTGTTGGGAATAATCTTCAGAAGACTCAGGGTTCAACTCCCAGCGGAGGTGCAGAGCGAACCTCTAACTTGTCTCGAGTTTGCACAGCTTCACCATCAACTGAAGAAATTCCCATGGACTCCAGTAAGTCTTCAGTTACATTTTGGTCAGGAGTGGGGGTTTCTCCTCCAACTGCTTCTTCTCCCACTACTTCAGCCTGATACCAATTGTCATAAATATCGCCACCGGTCACATTGCCACCGGATAGTTTGCTAGTTCTCAACTTCTCCAAGGTGCGTCCCATCCCAGTGTCACGGTCAACCAAACCCTCAAAAATCCGGTCAGGGTCTTCTATTCCAGTCAGGTCTGCGAACAAGACTTCTTCAGTATCACGGTTGTGATTATACCCTTCCTCTCGTTTCAGTATTTCATAAGAGTTGACTACATCGTTGTTGTAATTTTTCATGCTTGTTACTCCTGAGTAGTGTCATTGTTTGATTCATAAATAATCTCCTTCTACTTAAATTGTACTGCTAAAATAACTATAATTCCAAAGCACTCTCCCCATGACCATCACTCCCCTAACCCCACCAGCAGAACGAATCAAACTTTCTGGTATCAGTTGGCAAACCTATGAAACATTACTTAATGAATTGGAAAACCATCGCCGTTTACGGCTTACCTACAATCGTGGCAACCTAGAAATCATGGCTCCTTCCCCTGAACATGAACTTTATAAAAAAGTAATAGGTCGCTTTGTTGAAACCCTAGCTGAAGAATTAAAAATTAGGATTTATCCTTTAGGTTCAACGACCTTTAAACGTCCAGAAATTAGTGGAGCAGAACCTGATGAATGTTTCTACATTAACAATATAGATGGTGTTAAAGGTAAAAAAAGGCTTGGCCCAGAAGACCCAGGACCAGATTTAGTTGTTGAAATTGATATTACCAGACGTTCAGATGACCGCTTTGATATCTATTCAAATCTAGGTGTACCTGAAGTCTGGATTTATGATGGTAAATCTTTCACCATTAAGCAGCTACAAAATCAAGACTACGTTGTTGGAAATCAGAGTCTATACTTTCCGAATTTACCACTTTCCGAAATTGCCCAATTTTTAGAACAAGCTGAAACCATGGACTATTTAGAATTGGTGAAAGCTTTTCGGAGTTGGGTGAGAAGCCAAATTTCGCAGTAACGGTCAGTATGATCATCAGTTTAAGGTTAACTGGTTGTAACCCTATGCGATCGCTCTTTTTTACAGAGGAATTACCAGTCATGTAAATTATGCGATCGCTCTTTTTTAATACACATAAATTATCCGTCGAATTACCAGTGATGTAAGTTATGCGATCGCTCTTTTTTAATACACATAAATTATCCGTCGAATTACCAGTTATGTAAATTATGCGATCGCTCTTTTTTAACACACATAAATTGTAATTTGTCAAGAACTAATTTCAGAGGGGTCACCTGGAAAATTTTAAAAAATTGCTCCTCTTTGAATTAGCTCAAGCTTGGTGGATTCATCAATTCCTAAAATATATGTGAATCGGGCATTCTTGACTTTAACATCACTGATGTCGGCACTACTGAGGTTGGCACCATTGAGCTCCGCACCACTAAGGTCAGCACCAATTAGCTTGGCACTACTGAGGTCGGCACCATTCAAGTAGGCACCACTAAGGTTTGCAGCACTAATATTGGCATAACGAAGGTCTGCAGCATTAAGGTTGGCACCACTGAGGTTTGCAGCACCAAACTGGACACCAGAGGAGGTCATAGGACACAGGTAGGCACCATAAAGGTTTGCACCACTGAGGTTAACACCACTGAGGTTAGCATTATACAGGGAAACAGCGGTGAGGTTGACACCACTGAGGTTGACACCACTAAACTCAGTCCCTTCGACATTGGCACTTCTGAGGTTAGCACCAATCAGCTCAGTACCCCTGAGATTGGCATTACTGAGGTTGGCACTTCTGAGATTGGCATTACTGAGATTGGCATTACTGAGGTTGGCATTACTGAGGTTGGCACTTCTGAGATTGGCATCAATCAGCTTGGCACCAGTGAAGTTGACATTACTGAGATTGGAATCAATCAGCTTGGCAGCAATCAGGTTGCCACCAATCAGGTTAACACCACTGAGGTCAGCACGAATCAAGTTAGTACGAATCAAGTTAGCACGAATCAGGTTAGCACTACTGAAGTCCGCACCACTAAGGTCAGCATCATTGAAGTCGGCACCACTCAAGTCGGCACCACTAAGGTCTGCACCCCTCAAGTCCGCATCACATAAGTTCGCACCACTGAGCTTCGTATTACTAAGGTCCGTATCACTGAGGTCGGCACCCCTCAAGTCTCGACCCACAGCTCCACCGCTGGCAATCTCTGCCACTAGACGCCATTTATGATCAAGCTTGCTATTGTCTTCATCATCTGACGTTTCGTTAACAATTTGAATATCTTTAATAGGAAAACCGCTTAATTCTTTTAGGTCTTCTGATTTTATTCGAGCTTCAAACCGTTCGATAGCTTTTTGAGACCCCTGTAAGATTAAACTACTAATTTTAATATCAATAATGTTGATCGTGTATCCTGACGATTGTTGTACAATAGATTCAATCAGTTTTGAAGGTTGAACTGAATTTATATCTCCTTCTAAAACCAGAATAGCTTTAATTATTTCACTTTGTCTCTCGATTACAGTCTCTTTTTGGCTCAGGGATTGACTTTGCTCTACACCCTGCACCGGCTCTGAGCTACTGCCATCAGTTTTGTTTAGCTGTTCTGATGCTTGTTCTTCTGTTATTCCCGCAATTTCTTTCCACTCTAGGGTCAATCCATCGCATATCCGTTTAAATAAGTCAAGCTGAATGGGCTCTGACTTAAAAAATTTTGTAACTGTATAGTGACTTATCCCTTGTGACTTGGGAAAGTTATTTTTTAACTCAAACCCTAGCTTATCCAAAGCTTTTTTCGCTGTTTCAATACCTTTTGACGAGGCGGCGATAGTTAGTTTTTTAGTTTTATTACCCTGGCTAAACTCTGTCATAGTCTTACTGATTTAGCATAACTATAGCATCAGAAGTTTTGAACAGAGAATAGGCAATAAGGAATAGGTAACAGGGAATAGGGAATAGGGAATAGGGAACAGGGAACAACCAATAGTAAAATAATTCTATGTACCTCATGAGTCCTATAAACGCTATAAGTTCAATTATTTTTACATAGTTTACCTGCTCCAATCATTTTTTTAAGCTATCTCTAACCCCTCCAAATAAAAAAATATAAAAACCCTTGACAACTAAAGCTATAATCATTACAATAATTATTATAAAGCCACAAGGATTTCAAGTTCTGACTTATGTCAAAATACTCTAACCAAAACCTAAAGAAACAACCTGTTGAGCACACTCTCAAAGGTCCTCGTCAAGCCGTGTCTTGATTTGCGCGGTCATGGGGTTTCCCCCATGACCGCGCAAATCACGCTAATCCATAGTATGCAAAGGTTTTATTCCCTGGGCTATGGGGAGATTGCCGACTGGAGCCCTTTGGAACCTACTGAAACTCCAGGGGAAGTGAAGACAACCATGATGAAGTATTGGCTGTTGCCATAACACCTTAAACTTCTGGGGGGGCTTCCCCCCAGAGCCTTGGCTCCGGTCTGGTCCGGTAGGGTGGCCGAAAGACCAAGGTAAATCAAATAAGATCACATCAGTTTCGGTTTGGGAACTCAGTGACATAAGTCATTTAAATAGCCGTGGATAGTATTTCTACGGCTATTTTTTTTGGTGAGCTCGCCCCTAATGCAGCCTACCGCTCCTGCTCCCTGTTCCCTACTCCCTACTCCCTAAAACCAATAACGAAAGTACCTGAAGAAATTGAGGCTATATAATATGTACCAATTTGGCATAACAAAACTAGCTGATACCGTTAAACTGCAATTAATCCAAACATAGCCCTGATCATAGTTATGAGGTACAGTAAACTTTCTTACCGCTATTCCCTGCTCCCTGCTCCCTGCTCCCTACTCCCTACTCCAAAAAAAAACGCTATAGCTAATAGATCAAAACTGCTCGCTAATTCATGAATGATTCCAAAAACGCCATCGATATATTTGCAGGGGCAGGTGGCCTTTCTCTTGGTTTACATATGGCTGGGTGGCAGATCACCACAGCAATAGAAATTGATAAGTCTGCTGTTTCTACTTATCGAGAAAACTTTCCTAGCGCTAATGTTATTCGCTCCGATGTTAGAGCCTTAGACTTTAGTCAATTTCAAGGTATTGACCTAGTAGTAGGGTCACCGCCTTGTCAACCTTTTTCTGTCCTAAACAAAGACCCAAGTAAACAGTTATCCGAAGCTAATAATAAAGATTTAGTTCCAGAATTTATTCGAGCGGTAAGGGAGATTCGACCCAAGGCTTTTTTAATGGAAACTGTGCGTGGGTTGCAAAGCTCTAAAAATTTTAACTATTATCAATGGATTATTCAGCAGTTTAAAGCCCTAGATTATTCAGTTTATGTAGAGCTTTTAGAAGCAGCATCCTATGGAATTCCTCAGTATCGTGAACGTCTATTTTTGGTCGGTTTAGCCACAAAAACTGATTTTAGTTTTCCCCGAAAAACTCATGGTTTAGGGACATCTAATCTTTATATTTCATCGGGTTCAGCCTTAACTGATGTTCCCGACTATGAGCCCAATACCACTAACGTTTCCTATGCCAATAAACCCGTTCTTCGTCCTACCCCTTGGACAGGAACCCTAGTCAAGGGTGGGGGAAAACCCATCAATTTCGATGCACCAAGTCCTACCATTACCGCTACTATGGGAGGTTACCGCACCCACATTATTGATCCTGAAGGTGTGTTACTGGTGTATCACCGTGATTTAATGAATGGGGGAAAGCCGAGATCAGGAACAATTGAAGGAGTAAGACGGCTGACGGTAAGGGAATCAGCTAGACTCCAATCCTTTCCTGATCATTTTGTATTCAAAGGTTCTAAAACATCACGATACAGACAGGTTGGTAATGCTGTACCACCACCCTTAGCCAAAGCAGTTGGAGAAGCAATTCATAAAGCAATCTTCCCCTCTGAGGTATCAACGACAAAAGACTTTCAATCCTATTTTGATCAGCTTTGCGACACATTGCACCTGCGGCTGTAGGGGATAAGAGCGTGGGAGATGGGGAGATGGGGAGATGGGGAGATGGGGAGATGGGGAGATGGGGAGATGCTTAGAAAAGTAGGTTTTTTAAAAAGGGGCGAGTAGGTACTTTTATTGTCTTGATGCAGTCGCTCTTGGGGAAACCCCAAGACCGCGCTGCATCGCTACGTATAACTTGATCAAAGTATGTATTAAAATACACAATAATTTCAGTGATAACTGTTCCTTTTATAAAGATATAGCTCGTTGGTTAAATTTTTTGATTTATTCACGTTATATTCACAAGACAATGATTTAATAAACTCTACCAGTTCAGTCAGTCAGGATAGGACAAGACATGAAACTCAAGGTAAACCCGCCCAACAATCACCCTTTACGGTTTAAAATGGTTGTTTTTTTGATTTATAGTGGATTAGTCTACTTAGGGATTGCTTCGTTATATTGGTTTGTGGTATTTCCCATAAATTTTGTTGAGGGATTTATTGAACAATCACAACTCAATAAAATCTTTTTTTTTGTCAATAAAGTAGAGCAAAAAGACCAAACTTTATTTTTTATAGCTGTTGTAATCATGGCTATTGGACTAGGAATTTTACTTAAGCTTTACTACTTAAACAAAGGGTTATGGAGAAATATTGAAAAAAATGGTATAACTCCCAATACTCCTAGGGTTACAGAAGATAAGGCAATGATTCAAGCCTTGAATAATGCTCTAGAGTGGCTGAGTTCTGATCAAATTTCTCTACGGCTAGGTGGAATTTATGCCCTAGAACGAATTGCTAAGGTTTCTGCCGAAGACCACTGGAAAATTATGGAAATTTTATCGACCTTCGTGCGATATCAGTCCCCTTGGAAGGTTCATGTAGAGGTGCAAAAGCAAATCAATGACTCATGCACTCCCCTTCCAATTACAGAAGACCAAAAACTTCCTATTGATATTCAAGGTGCCCTGACAGTTATTGCCAGGCGCGACAGCTCAAAAGAGCTTGAAGATCATAAAATTGATTTACGTCACGCCACACTGATGGGGGCAAACTTAACAGAAGCAAACCTCCAAGAAGCATACCTTAATGCAGCCAAATTACAAGGAGCTTCTCTTAATCAGGCTAATCTAAAAGGAGCATCTGTGATCGGAGCTAATCTAGAAGGGACAGACTGTAATCAAGCTAACCTCCAAGGAGCATATTTGATAAAAACTAACTTGACAGATGCTTGCTTATTTGATGCTAACCTACAAGGGGCATTTCTCAGGGAAGCTAAGCTACACAAGGCAATTCTATGGAATGCTAATTTACAGCAGGCATCGTTGATTAAAGCTAACTTGCAAGAGGCCAATTTAGAGGGAGCTAATCTCCAGGGTACAGATTTAAGAGGGGCTAACCTACAAGGAGCTAAAAAACTGACCCAAAAGCAAATTGAATTGGCACAGATAGATAGCGAAACTATTTTACCAAACTACCTAATTAGGAATTAATTTTAACCTAATAAATTTGCTATTTTTTATCTAAAACAAAACCCATAAATAGTATTGGGTGCATCTTATTTTTTTTAAACATCATCGAACAAGAATTGAATTTAGATAAGCACAGCCTAAATAAATAATTATAGTAAAAGTTTAAAGTACCATTGTGAATCTCAGGGATGCATCTTACCAGAAGTATTTAAGGTTTTAAAAGTTCAACATATCTGGTAATTTTGTTGATAACTACAATCTAGGGATCCTAATTGAATTGTGATAATTTTTGATGCCATATTCCCTACCAGAAGATGCAGTCGCTCATGGGGGAAACCCCCAAGACCGCGCTGCATCATTGATGATACCCGTCGGGTAGGGTACGCGATCGCATAAACTGATGGAATCATCTATACAATTCCATAGAAGAGAGGCTGATCCGTGGCTACGGACTACATTTTGTTTATACATGGTGTTAATACTCGCCAAGATCGAGAAACACCCGAATACGCTGACAAGCTTTTCGATCTGATTCAATCTAATGTTGAGCCATCCGTTCAACTCAAAAAGATTCCTCTGTACTGGGGTAATGTGGTGATTGAGCAGGAGAAGGAACTCCTAGGAGCATTGAAGGAATCGAAGGTTTGGCATGAGTTCTGGTTCAGAGACTTCCGTAAAAAGCAAATCTTACAATTTGTTGGAGACGGAGCTCTCTACCTCAGCAGACATGTTAGTTCTCTGGCTATTGAGCAGATGAGTAAACAAGCTTATCAGGGATTGGAGGGATACCAGGATCAAGACCGTTTGCACCTAGTTACTCACAGTTGGGGAACGATTATCCTATTTGATGTGTTGTTTGCTAGTCGATGGGATGACCCAACTATACCTGGTCATCAGAGTATTCAGGGGATTCGCAAAAGCATTTTGGGCATCGAATCTGAGCAAGACAGTGCCATTCCTCTGGCTAGTGTTCATACCATGGGTTCACCGATTGCCCTATTTACTCTGATCCATATTGTTGGCAAAACCAGAGATGGTAGTACCCATGATATTAGTTCCAAACTAAAGGAATTACTGGGAAGTCTGACTCAACAAGGAGTGGCGTTACCCTGGCAAAACTTTCTACATCCGGGGGATCCCATTGCTTGGCCCCTAGAAGGAGTGTTGCCAAAATTAGTAGATGAGTATGACAAAGTTATCAAACTTGAAGATGTACTTACCTACGGTTCTGGATTATTAGAAAATGTCGCTAAACCGATACAATCGACATTTTTAGCATTAATCAATGGTGGTAGTGCTCACGACAGCTACTGGACTAGTGAAAAGGTGGCTAAAAAAATTGCAGAGACGATTCACCAGACAGCTAGGGGTTCCTATATTTTGGGCCCATCCATAACGCGCTGATGGCGCTTGGCTCAGGGAAAATTACCGATTACCGGTTACCGATTTCCGATTTCCGATTTCCGATTACCGGTAAATTTCCCGTTTTAGGGGTCTTGTTCATCCTCTTGATAGACTATCAAGTCCCCTGGTTGGCACTTGAGGGCTTTGCACAGGGAGTTGAGTATGTCTTCGTCAATTCTAGGTAGACGGCGATGCCGTTTTAGCCTGGAAACGGAGTTAGGATGCTTTCCAATTATCTCAGCTAGATCTTTGTTGCTGATGTTGCGCTCAGCCATTACTACTGCCAATTTCCAGTGAATTACCACTTTAGTGTTTAACCTCTTACCATACTAAACGCTCGTTAGGTTTGATTGTAACCTGTCGCAGCATGAATTGTTGAAAATAATACTTCTATAATTTTTTTTTTAACTCAAAGTGTTGACAAACTGGCCAAGATAGGATATACTATAAAAGTACGCAGTTACAGTGATTGGCAATTTCCTCGCCAGCACAAAGCGATCGCACTCTATGGCTCGACAACCTCTGTGCGATCGCTGTTCCACCACCAAAGAAACAAGGTGATATTTACATGGTAAACCCACGTTCCTGTCTTGATGCAGTCGCTCATGGGGGAAACCCCCAAGACCGCGCTGCATCGCTGCAAGAGCTAATTAAAGCTCCAATCTATGATGTCCCTCAGGGCAAAACCCCAGTCCGCCTCCTCGCCTGTGGTGTACCCAAAGGTGTAGAGAGTGTGATTAACCAATTGCACGTGCTGCGCTTTGCCGAAGTCATAGCCTGGACCCCGCCGATTCCTTCCCCTGTCGAGGGTGAGATCATTCGGATTCTGACTCGCTATGTTGATTTGAAGCGATAGGTTTAGGTAAGCATTCAGCTATCAGCGGTCAGCTGTCAGCTTATGTGCTACGCACACGCGTGCGCGTTCAGCTGTCAGTTATTAGCGATTAGCTTATGGGTTAGGTCACAGGCTGGAAGCCTGTGCCACCTTGAAGTGCTTTTGAATAAAATAAGCTGACCGCTGAGCACTGAGTGCTGAGTGCTGAGTGCTGAATACTGACCACTGACCGCTTTCGCAATATGACCAATCAAAATCAATGGAATGCTGATGATTATGCTAGTAATTCCTCAGCACAGCTCACATGGGCAAAAGAACTAATTGAAAAGCTATCACTAATCGGGAACGAAACACTCCTGGATATTGGTTGTGGAGACGGAAAAATTACTGCTGAATTTGCCAGTATTCTTAAAAACGGTAGTGTTTTAGGAATTGATTCATCCAAGACCATGGTTGAGTTAGCTCGGAAGACATTTCCAGCAGTAGAGTATCCTAATTTAGAGTTTAAAGCTATGGATGCTACAGCGATTAACCTAAACCATAGCTTTGATGTTGTCTTTTCTAATGCTGTCTTACATTGGATCACTGACCATGGTTCAGTTTTGAAAAGCGTTCGTAATCATCTTAAACCTCACGGAAAATTACTGTTTCAGATGGGAGGTAAAGGTAATGCTAGGGAATTACTGCTGATCATAGATGACATTATCACTGCTCCAGACTGGAAAGAGTATTTTATAGGCTTTACCTTTCCCTATTCATTTTATAGTATTCAAGACTATCAAAGATGGTTACCAGAAAATGGATTTAAAGCTCAACGTTTGCAGTTAATTCCTAAGGATATGCAGCATCAAGGCAAGGAGGGATTGAAAGGGTGGTTACGAACAACCTGGTTTCCCTATACGAATAGACTTCCTCAGGAGTTGAGAGAAACATTTTTGAATACTGTTGTGGATAGGTACATCGAGCGTTATCCAATAGATAGTCAAGGCTTAACTCATGTCAAGATGGTTCGCTTGGAAGTTGAGGCTTATGCTATCTAGAGGTAAGCTATCAGCTATAAGCAGTCAGCTATTAGTTATTAGCTTATGGGTTAGGTCACAGGCTGGAAGCCTGTGCCACTTTGAGGTGCTTTTGAATAAAATAAGCTGACGGCTGACCGCTGACGGCTGACCACTGAACGCGCACGCACCTCAAGTAGCGCATAGGCTGACTACTATTTTAGAATTTTGGCACTGGCACCTTCAATGTCAGTGCTCCAACGTAATCTTGGTCATTAACTGGCCCGAAGTTCGTGTGGCATAGTGCGCAGCTCGGATCAAAGTTGGCAAGGGGAATCGATCGACGAAAGAAAGAGCGTCGTCCTAGCTTCTGAATCACTTCATTAGACTTACCCTGTAGAGCAAGTGTTAGAGATTCCTTCTCGAAAGTATCCTGAGGACGGTCATTCTTTCTCAGGGGCTGCTTTCGACCAATCAGCCGAAAGTTTTTATGACAATCCTCGAAAATCAAGGAAATTGCTACGTTCCCTTGCTCTACATTGTCTGGAGTCGTCTCACGAAACTCTTGAAGTAGTGCCGCAAACAGTTCTGCTTGCAGCAAGTCTGCTGTCTCTTGTGCAAAAGTAACCTCTGCCTGGGTCGGCGTCCGTGCTAGTGCAGATGAGGCACCAATACCTAGGAACACTGCACAGCATAGTATGGCAATTAGAAGCTTTTTTTGTCCAACTTTAAACAGTTTAAAGATTTTAGACATTGTTCTCCTCTTTTTTACTGGCAGAATTTTATCATTACTATGACAATACCGATAGCTTTGCTGCGACCAGATGTTAAGCAATGTATATTAAGCAAAATTAATGTATAACAACCATAATTATTGCTATAGTAAGTGGCACTTATTTAAAGCTGAAACCCAAATCCATAAAAGAAAAGAGGTGCATGGTAAACCTATTTTGGGGTGGATACTTGAAAAGGTTCTGGCGGAAATTTAATTTGGAATTTTTATAGTAGCTTTATATACGTAAATAGTATTTTAAAAAAACTTTATACGTAAGCATTCAGCTATTAGCTATTAGCTATCAGGTATCAGCTATTAGTTATTAGCTTATGGATTAGGTCGTCCCAGCGTCGTTCGCACAGCGTGGCCAAACGCGCCCCGCGTGGCCTTTTGGCCAAGGCCAAAGCCTGTGCCACAGTACTTTTGAATAAAATAAGCTGAGGTTAAGTTACCCTGGAAGCCTGTGCCACAGTGCTTTTGAATAAAATAAGCTGACCACTGACCGCTGACCACTGACTGCTGAGCACTTACTGATATTGAAAATTTCCTGCATAACTATTGGTGATTACCCCGATAAGTCTATAGATACTTAAAAATCAGCTATTAGCACTCAGCATTCAGCAGCTAGTGCCTTAGCTGAATGCTTACCTTGTCAACCTTTAGAATCGGGTGTTAATCGATGTCACAGAAAAACCATACCGTTACTGGTGATCAGCCGAAACAAATTATTTGTAAGACTTATCGATATCAGTTCCAATACTCTGATAACCCTGACAGGCCAACCATTAACCGTCACCCATTAAACAACCGTCAAGCTTCAACCATTAACCGTCACCCAATCTCCGTCAACCGTGAAGAGCAAACCATTAACCGTCAACCATTCATTGGTGATCCTAATGTGTTTTGGTTTTCAGAAATGGGCAGTGAGTGGAGTGCGACCATTCGAGAGGCGTGCTGGGAAACAATCACGGAACCAATTCCAGAACAAGAGAATTTATCTAGGGATAATAAAAGCGCTTCTACAATTGTATCAGCTTTGGCTTTATTGGGGATGATTGTTCTGGCTCTTATTTAAAAAATTGCTATGGTTTTAGGGAGCAGGTAAAGAGATAGGATGTGTGGTAATAGTGTGGAAAAATGGGCTTATGGGGCAGATTTTTATTAAGGGTAATTATGTGGAGATAATCTTACCAGCCTAGAATAAATTTTAGTACAATAGCTTCCAGTTTCACTCCCGTCAAAATCATATCTAGTCCCAGAGCAACCTGCATCACCCCAAACACAAAACCAAGCACTCTTAGAGTCACGGGTTTGATGAGATTCAAAAGGGGATGAGCCACCAACATCACCCCTAAGTTGAGTACCATTAGCAAGTAATAGGGAGTAGGGCATAGATAACAGTACTAAAAAAAAAGTAAAGTAAATAACATTTTTTTGTATACGAAAATCAAAATAGTGAAACACTCGGTTCACCCTAAAATCTTAAATTTATTAATTTTTATTTTTGCATAATATTTGCTAATTAACCAGATAATTATATAGATAATTATAAATTATCTATTAGCACTTACCATTCAGCATATCGTTCCTTATCTGAATGCTTACTCACTGGATAATTAGGTTGGATAAAATAATGCGATCATATAAGTTAATAGGAATTGTGGCTCTGTCTCCTTTACTGGTTTCAGCTACATGGCAACAACAACTTTGTAAGAAAACGGCACAAGTAGGTTTAGTGGGTACATATGCTGTTATTACAGAAGTTTGGTGTAATAAAGTCAAAAAAAAATGGACACTACTATGTAAAGGAGCTATGGCAGGATTAGGATTCCTAGCAGAAGATTACATATCAAGTAAAGATATATGTCCTAAGTCTAATGAAAAAAGCATATTATTAGGTAATTTCTGGGTTGTCAAAGAGAATGATGCAAGAGGTCAATGGAGAAGAATTGAAAATAATATTTTTGAGGCTCACATGACCTACCAAAATCTTGATAAATTATATACTGGAAAACTTAAAGTTATTCAGGAAGTTAATACTGTTATCGTCTACCGTATAAAATCAACTGACAAAAAAAATTGTATATATCAAGGTACAATTTCTTCTCAAAATTCAGTTATTGGGACTTATGAATGTAAAAATGAAGATACAAATGTATGGAGTACTCCGAAGCCATGGCGTGCGATGATGTATGATTCAATGTTTGATTATGTCAGGGAATTAGAGGACGGTTAGCAGGTTCTAGTGATTCTCCGGAACTATCTAGGGTCCGGGAAGCGATGCTCGATACAAGCTGGTACGCGAGTCACGCAAAGCTTCCGCGCTTATGCGATTAGCCCGAAGGGCTACGCTGCGCGATCGCTCATAATACTGAACCTTCTGAATATGGTGCAGAAGCCCTAGCACGACAGATGAAAATGAGTCTTCATTGAAGCCATATCCTGTTTACTAGGTTACTCAGAAGATCGTGCATTCCGCAGAGCCTTCAAGCGTTGGACCGGGCACACCCCTGCTGAGTTCCGGCGGAATGTTGGATAAGTATTTTAGATCTAGATATTTACGAGGCTCAGAGGCTGATGCGATTAGCCCGAAGGGCTACGCTGCGCGATCGCATCAGCCTAAGTGAGGCTGACGGCTGACGGCTGACGGCTGAAAACTGAACGCGCACGCACCTCAAGTAGCGCTTAAGCTTACCTGCTATCTATGGAGAATAGGGGATTCGAACCCCTGACCTCTGCGGTGCGATCGCAGCGCTCTACCAACTGAGCCAATTCCCCCTAGTAATTTGGTTTATTACTTTTGTTTATATGTTTATTCTAGCACCGGGACTCATATCCCTGTGCCCTTGTATGGTCTAGATTTCTGCTACTGGCTCAGGTGATACCCCAGAATAGACCTGCTGCACTCGTTCTAATTCCAGCTGATTCAAATAATCCACAGTCCAGTTAGCGTGACGCTGTAGCATATGAAGGGGATAAGTACTAGCGACTCCTACCACTGGCATGCCAGCTCGCTTTGCCGCCTCAATTCCAGCCAAAGAATCTTCTATCACTAGACATTCCCCAGGTTTCAAGTTGAGGTTACCATAGACTTGATTGAGGCGCTCTAGCGCTAGCAGATAGCCATCCGGTTCTGGTTTACTAGTAGTAATATCATCACCAGCAACAATCAAACTAAAATAGTTAGCTAAACCAGCGCGATTGAGCACCACTTCTACCTCATTCCGCAGTGCTCCAGTTACCAGAGCCATTGGTATTTGAGCACCCTTGATCTGAACCATTAAATCCTCCACACCAGGATAAATGGGCAACGTTTCCATACTTTCTAGCTGACGTTGATAGGCAGCAGCTTTGCGGCTGATTAGTTGGTTTAAGTAATCATCCGTAACCACCCGACCGCGACGCTTAAGTAACTCTCGCAGACAAGAGCGATCGCCTCTGCCTGTACAAACCTGTCGAAACTCTTCGGAATCCGGACGCAAATTTTCCCCAATAATAATTTCCTCAATTAGTTTTTCGTGAATCGGCTCATCATTGATTATTACTCCGTTAAAATCAAACAGAACTGCTTTCAAACTCATAATTACCTAGAGATAAATTATGTTTATCAACAAGATAAACATAAAAAACATAACGTTAATCAACCTTTTTTTGTTCCGCGTTACCCCTTGCTTATTCCCTTATTGTAACAGTAAACTTTACTAATCTTAACATTCAAGGTTAATTGTGTTCAAGTGCTTACTGTAAAATTGTTTTATACCGCTGGAACCGGCACCCCTTGTGACGCAATATCATGGTAGTGCGCGCCTCGTGGCGAGTAAATCGCCCTTGGGTCGCACCTCTGCAAAACTCCCCTGAGATTGAGATTCCCTAGGAGTTGATTTACCTACTGGCAAAGGTTTTATACCCTGAGTTCTTTGATGCAGCCACCACCATTGCGTAGTGCGCACTGCTTCAAAACTAGCTGCACCCATCCAAGCATCAATACTACCATTAGCTTGACACTATACCTTGAGGGTGATTAATCTAGCACCAAACTCCTTACCGTTGCCGTTTAACATTCCTAGCATTGTGCTCCGGACCCTCTTGCAGATTAGCAGGAATACCATTAGGGTCACTCAAAAAAACAAATAGAACTCAAAGGGATAAGGTGAACCAGAGGCTGCCGACTTTTTGACAATCCGCTCTCCCACTTGAGAAATATATCCTTGAAGGGCTTTATCTTGGTAAATACCACCGTGTTGAGCAGCCATTTCCGTGCTTGTAACCCAATCACCACTTCCTGACGGGGGGAAAGTTGGATGCGCTGCTTTTCCCCAGTTACTGGATTTTCAGAGACAGTGGTAAAGTAGCTGATTAACCCAAACAAGCCGACTATGAATGCAATTCCTAAACGAACGATGAGTCTACGCACCGATTATCTCCCAAATTCATCCATAGCAAAATACTATAAGACTATTGTTATCGAAGATATGATTAATTATTAGAGCCGTTATTATTTCTGTATTAGTCCTAAGAACTTACAGTTGTTTGGCCTAGAAACCATCAAGCTATGACCCACCATATTTTAGTTGTCGAAGATGAAACCAAACTAGCCCAGTTTATTGAACTGGAACTTAAGTACGAAGGTTATGAGGTTAGTGTTGCCTACGATGGCTTAGCTGGTTTGGGAGCAGCGCGGGAATCTAATCCAGATTTAGTAATACTCGACTGGATGCTACCGGGCATATCAGGACCAGAAATTTGCCGACGCCTGCGCAGTACTGGTAATCAGGTGCCGATTATCTTATTAACCGCTAAAGATGAAGTAAGCGATCGCGTTAGTGGTTTAGATGCTGGTGCTGATGACTACGTAGTCAAACCATTCAGCGTAGAGGAATTATTAGCCAGAGTCCGAGCTAATCTGCGACGCAATCAAACCGAAGACCCCAACATCCTGCAATTTGACGACTTAAGTTTAAACCATAGTACTCGTGAAGTCTATCGAGGTCAACGATTAATTGAACTGACTGTCAAAGAATTTGATCTACTCGAATATCTCCTTGCCCATCCCCGACAAGTCCTCACCCGAGAGCAAATCCTGGAAAGAGTTTGGGGTTATGACTTTATGGGTGACTCTAATATCATAGAAGTTTACATTCGCTACTTACGCCTGAAGCTAGAAGCCAACAACGAAAAACGTCTAGTCCAAACCGTGCGCGGTGTTGGCTACGTCTTGCGAGATTAGTCCTGAGTGTACCAGTCCACCCCGTCCATCCCGACTACCGACTCCGTTGTGTCAAACCAATGACTATAGCGGTTCGTAAACAGGATTGTTTCCCTGTTCCGGTGATCCGCTGTTCCCTGTTCCGGTGATCCGCTGTTCCCTGTTCCCTATACCTAATACCCAAAACTCATATGGATGCGGGGATGCAGTTTTGCCCTTACTAACTTACCCCCTTGCAGATGTTCTTCCACAATTACCGGCACATCTTGTGGTTTGACTCGGCAATACCAAGTCTCCTCAGGAACAATCCGCACCGTTGGACCAGAACTACACTGTCCCTGGCAAGTTGTACCAATTACGCTAAACTCAGAAACCTCAGCTTCCTCGAAGGCAGCCAGCACCTCAGCTGAACCGACTGCTAAACAAGACTTATGTTGGCAGACTAGAACACAAGGCTTTTCAGTTTTGGCACTGTCTTGAGTAAAATTTGTTTCCACGTTGGGTTCAGTTAATATTAAGAATTATTAATACATTCATCATAACCGTTGACTTTTATGCATAGTTTAATGTCATTATCCCGTAGGATGCAAAATAGCTGTTTTCAGTCCTGAGTCGGTGTTGAGGAAGCACAGTCTCCTGTTATGCACAAATGACCTAATAATGACCAATAACTAATTGCTCAACCATCCAATTCAATTGGACAGCAGCTTAACATTAGAATGAAGAGCACACTTCGAACCCAATTGTCCCTGAATCCGTCATGAATCCAAAACTCTTAAACAATCGCTACCGTGTCCTTGAGACTCTAGGTTCGGGTGGGTTCGGTGACACCTTTCTCGCCGAAGATATCCATATGCCCTCAAGACGGCGGTGTGTGATTAAGCAACTGAAGGCATTGGCTCATAATTCTAAAGCTTACAAGCTCGTCCAAGAGCGATTCCAACGAGAAGCAGCTGTTTTAGAAGCCTTAGGGGAAGCACATGACCAGATTCCCCGACTTTATGCCTATTTCTCTGAAGCCGAAAAGTTTTACCTAGTTCAAGAGTGGATTCGAGGCAATACCTTTACAACACAGGTCAGACAGGGAAAAAAATTTACTGAGATTGAAGTTAGGGAACTCCTAATTAGTTTGTTAAAAGTTCTAGAGTATGTCCACTCTCGCCGTATCATTCATCGGGATATTAAACCAGATAACATCATTATTCGCCAACGAGATGGAGTACCAGTTCTGATTGATTTTGGTGCAGTCAAAGAAGCAATGAGTACCGTAGTCACCAACTCTGGCACCCCCCACCCAGCATCAATTATAATTGGCACTCCTGGCTATATGTCTTCGGAACAGTCAGCAGGACACCCAACCTATAGCAGTGATCTCTACAGCTTGGGGCTGACAGCAATTTTTTTGCTAACGGGTAAAATACCACAGCTCTTCCACACAGATGAGAGGACTGGTGAAATTTTATGGCGTGAAGAGGCCCCACCCCTTTATTCAAACCTAGGAATAGTGCTCGACAAAGCGATTCGATTCCATCCACGCGATCGCTTTCTTGGTGTCAGACAAATGCTGGATGCTCTGCAATCTTACCCTTCATCACCTACGGTGGCCACAGTTCCAATTTCTCCCGGTGTCCCATCAACAGGCAACAACGGGACGGTAGCCACAGTCCCGATTTCCCCGGGTGACTCACCACCAGCCAACAACGGTTCAGTGTCCACTATTAAAGGCCCAAGTCCCGTCACAGTAAAACAAAACGATAGTTACAAAGCAGTTTTAAAGGGAGGTTTAATCGGAGGGGGTATATTACTGATTGGGCTAGCAGTTGCTTCCGGATTCAACAAATTCTTGAATCCCTCTACAACAGTCCCATCCTATGAGCAATCTACATCAACATCATCCACGACTAAGGAATTACCATACCCAGGCACGTCAAGTTCTCAAGAAACCCAAGATAAAAAAGTATCATCAAAAGACCCTACACCAGGAACTAATTCATCTTCATCACAGTCCCAAACCAAGACGCCATCACAACCAGTAACTACACCAGAAAGGATTTCATCCGGATCAAACTCCCAGACCAATAACCCATCACCAGTCACTACACCAGAGACTACCGTAACTGATCCGGTCACACCATCATACCCATCACAACCAGACACTAAAGTAACCGATCCGGTCACACCATCATACCCATCACAACCAGACACTAAAGTAACCGATCCGGTCACACCATCATCCCCATCACAACCAGAGACTAGGGTAACTGATCCGGTCACACCATCATACCCATCACAACCAGACACTAAGGTAACCGATCCGGTAACTACTCCCTCGAGATCAAAACCAGAAACTACCGTAACTGATCCGGTAACACCAAAATCCCCATCAAAACCAGAAAGTATTGTAAAACCAGTTCCAGTAAGGACACCGAAACCTACCACCGAACCTTCACCAATCGTAGAAAACAAGACCAATAACCCCAATCTTGCTCAGCTCAACGCTATTCCCAAATTTCCCCCAGGCACTCAGCGAAGAGCAGTGGAATATGCTTTAGGCCAGCCCACAAAAAACTCAAAGGGCAAGTGGAATACTCGCGCTTTCCTTTATAAAAATGTTGTCCCTAATCAAGTAGACCTAGGATATTTGTTTGGAAGTTCTGGGCGTCTGCGCCAAACGGAAGTTACCTTTTCGCAATCCGTTGGCCTAGAAATCATGTCAGAGACCTTAAACAAGCTGCTCAGTAACAACATCTCCACTGACATTAAACAGGGACTGAAAGATGTGTATCAGGGCGAGTCTAAGAGCTATGAATTTTCCAGTGGTAACAATAACAGCTTGCGGGGTGTGATTCAACGAAACAGTAGCGATCGCATTTACATTGGTGTTTGGGAAGCGGATTTAAAGTAAAAAGCAATCCTAATACCCTGAGCAAGACTCTAGTGCTAAAGGCTCCCCGGCTGATAGCTGATAGCTAAGGGTTGTTCGCTTAGCGTGCGCGTAGCGTATATGCTTACTTTTTGTCTATTTCCTTAAAACATGAGACAGATACTCATATTCAGTAACTCTGGAGCGGGAAAAACGACCTTAGCCTTAAAATTACAGGTTGAGTTAAGCTTACCCATACTAGATCATCTAGATACTATTACTTGGATACCCGATCTACCAGGAGTAAGACGGGAAGATGCGGAAAGTGAGAGATTATTAATCGACTTTATTCAAAAAAATCCTGGATGGATAATTGAAGGATGCTACGGAAGTTTAATTGAGATAGCCGCAAACTATTCATCAGCGATGCAGCGCGGTCTTGGGGAGGCAGCGCGGTCTTGGGGGTCTCCCCCATGACCGCGCTGCCGTGGTTTCCCCCATGAGCGACTGCATCAAGACAGCGATGATATTTTTGAATCCTGGAGTTGAAAAATGCCTAGAAAACAATCGACTCAGACCATGGGAGCCTCATAAGTACAAGACTCCCAAAGAACAAGAAGCGAATTTTGATTTTCTAGAAACCTGGATTAAAGACTACTATTCACGTGATGATGAATATTCCTTTAAGTGCCATGATAGATTATTCAAGAGTTTTAGCGGTAATAAAAGAGAAATCAATTAATCATGGGATTGGCCTAGGGCCACGCTACGCGAACGCCTTTGGCGCGGCTTCGCTTCCGGAGCGTAGCGTCGCATTTTCTAATGCTAGGATTGTACAACACCCTTTTTATGATTTTATCACTAGACAGAATTGCTGAAGTCATTATAAGAATCCAGAATTTATGGGGAGCGCTCCATCCCTACTCCCTACTCCCTACTCCCTACTCCTGCAAAATCTAGGACAAAAGCACCTCACTGAATTGAGAAATGTGATAAGTGGTAAATCGTTTGGTTTAAATCAAGCACGTGCAAGACATGTTTTCATCAAATAATCTAATTTTTGTTCCTTTGATTTATACTTTGAAACCCTAGTATTTTCGTTATTTTTAGCAATAGATTTGCCAAATTCAGATGCTCCCGAATCCTTAAGATTTTTACCGCTAACACAGCTAACACAGTAGTTAATAAAGAACTTAATTTTGCGATATTGATCTTGATCAACTTGGCCGGGTAACCGCTCAGCTAAAATAATAGAAATAGCTTTATAAAACCTGGATGCAAAATCTTTATCTTGCTTTAGCTTTTCCTGCAATTGTTGCCGACACATTGACCAAACTACTGAGTCAGTTATAGCGGTAACAGTAGCAGAAGGTAAACTTCGTGTTATAAAAGACATTTCCCCCACTACTTCCCCTCCCGATAATTCAGCAATATCTCTGCCCTCAAATGAAACTGTAAACTGTCCGTGCAACACTATATACAGTGCATCAATTTCTTTGCCTTCTTCTATAAGCGTAGTATTAGCAATAATTTCTTTCTTGCTTCCTGTAGCAATCATCCATTCCACATCCTTATCACTCAATTCTTCTATCATCAAAAGGGTTTTTTTAATACCCTCTTTCCAGAAATCTTCTACATCATCTAATTTTTCTGTAGGAAGCAATAATTCTTCATAATCATCATAAAAAATTCCCCCTTGAGCCTTGAGAGCAGATATAATATCCTCAGTAAGCCCTAAATTATTACCAAATT
>WTKN01000028.1 GCA_011524395.1 Moorena sp. SS36440bin_2 | reverse complement strand
AGGGAGCAGGGAGCAGGGAGCAGGGAGCAGGTAAGAGGTAAGAGGTAAGAGGGAAAAACTTCTGTTTAGCTGATAGCTATTAAAAATGCTGTATCATTATTGCTTGTTCGTCAATTTAAAATTGGAATTAAAATTGTTAATTGTTAATTGAAAGTTTTCAATTAACAATTAACAATTAACAATTAACACTCAACTAATCTCTACTCCCTACTCCCTACTCCCTACTCCCTACTCCCTGTTCCCTATTTCCTATTCCCTACTCCCTAATATCCATCGCATCTAAGATCGAATCTCGTCTAACTTAGCACGTACTTTCTGGATATCTTGCCACATCAGCCACTTTGGGCTACCTGGATCTTGTTTCGGATTCCGCAGTAGGTAAGCAGGATGGAGAATTGGCATACACCACTTATGCCCTTCCCATTCCATCCAGGTGCCGCGAATCTTAGTAATGCCCTTCTTGTTACCAGTTAAGCCTTTTACCGCTGTAGCACCAGTGAAAAGAATAATTTGGGGGTCTACTAGGCGAATTTGTTCCAACAAGTAAGGTCTGCACGCCTTAATTTCATCAGGAGTAGGAGTGCGGTTACCAGGAGGTCGGCACTTCACCATATTACAAATATATACATCTTGTTCACTATCGATTTTCACCGATGCCAAAATTTTCTCCAACAGTTTCCCTGCTCTGCCTACAAAGGGCATACCAGTCTCATCTTCTTGTTTGCCCGGTCCTTCCCCAATAATCATAATTAGGGCCTTAGGGTTGCCACGTCCAATAACAGCCTGAGTGCGGGTAGCTCCTAATTCGCAGCGTTGGCAAGATTGACAGTGTTCTGTCAAGGGTTCCATGGTGTCGTAAGTGCCAGCAGGAATAGGGATTTTGGCATCAGTGGGGATTAGCTCCCTTTCGACATTATTAGGTTGTGATGGGGTTAACTCTGACTCGTCAAAAAGACTAAGTTGTTCTCCGTTGGACATGAGGACTCACAGAAATTTTTGCAGGCATAAGGCACCTTACTACTAATAGTAGATTGAGGAGATTGTGAGCAACTAATTATTACAATTATTTCTTTTGATACACTAATCTTGACAAAAATCGGTAATTATAATATATATCAGGCAACTTCATGCCGGAGGAAGCCATGTACACTGCCCCGCTGTTTAGCGATCGCGCTGATGCCGGTGAGCAGCTCGCTCAAGCACTTATCCCCTTGGTGAGCAGGCTGCACGCTACAGGTATTGATGCAACGCCTATTGTATATGCACTACCTCGGGGGGGTATCCCAGTAGCAGCACCAGTCGCTCAAGCACTCAATTGTCCCCTAGATATTGTAGTGGCCAAAAAAATTGCTACGGCTAGCAACCCAGAATTAGCAATCGGTGCGGTGACTTCCTCCGGAGTTGTACTGTGGTCTGGGCAAAGGCGATGGCGAAACAAAAATCCTCAATGGCGGGAAATACTATTAGCTCAAGCTCAAGAAAAAGCCCAAGCTCAGCTAGCTCAACTGCAACCGGGTTGCCCGGAAACCAATCCTACTGGTGCCCTAGCCTTGCTGGTTGATGATGGCATTGCTACTGGAATGACCATCGCAGCAGCAACCAAAGCAGTAAAAGCCCACAATCCAGCACAGGTCTGGATTTGCACACCAGTTGCACCAGGAGGATTAATACAGTGGTTATCAAAATGGTGCGATCGCATGGTTATCTTACAAACACCAGAACCCTTTCTCAGTGTTAGCCGCTTCTACCTCAAATTTCCTCAAGTTAAAACCGAAGAAGCTCTCAGCTACCTACAGCAGCATAACAATAAGCATAACTATATTAGAATATCAGAGTCTTCAGTCAACGCTAGCTTGGACCATTAACTAGCTGTTTTAATCTATGAGACTTTGGCAGTTTTGGTGGCGAACATTAGTGCTTTCAACCCAGTACAATCCACCAGAGTTCGTTGAATTAATGATGACCTCATTGGCAATGGCTTTACTAGCCACCTGGGGATATACCAGTGACTGGCCCTATCTGGTACTCAGTTCTAGCTTTGCCATGGGAGCAGCCGTATCCATGTGGGTAAGGGGTACAACCATGCCTTCCTCTAATTCCCGTATGGTGCAGGTGATCGCTATCCTGTTGCTCCTCTACAGCTTTTATACTTTTTGTCACCTTGTCGATTACATGTAGACTTACCCGTAAACTGCTAAATACTCTGGTGATACCGAATCCACTAACCAAATGCCATTATCAGAACAATAGAAGTTGTAACCAGCTTTGTGCATAGCTGCAGCATCAATGGCGAAAACCACAGGGCGACCATGCCTTGCTCCCACTTTTTTTGCAGTTGCTATATCCGTCGATAAATGAACATGGTGTCGCGACATTTTACACAAACCTTGCTGCAGAATTGACTCAACTGCGCGGTGACCCGTGCCGTGATAAAGCACATCTGGTGGAACCACAGCCTCTAGTTGCAAATCAACTTGAACCGTATGACCTTGATTCGCACGAATTCGGGTACCTGTGGAGTCGAAAGAAAAGCGCTTCTTGTCATTTTTGGCAACTACTTCATGTAATTCAGCACGGCTGATCCGAAAGGAATGCTTTTTAGACGCCCCCAGTAGTTCCTCAACACCAACCCAGCCACCAGGAGCGAGTGTGATTCCAATTCTCTGAGGCTGGTGTCGAAGATGCTTACTCAAATATTTACTAATTTTTATTAACCGAGACGGATTCATATTGATATAGCGATTTACGACTTTGTTAAGTAGATATTTCTGGGTTTTTAGGGAACAGCGGATCTGGGAACAGGGAATAGGGAAGAGGTAAGAGTAACCCACCCCTACTGCTCTCAGGAGGGAAAAATAGGTAATAGAAAAAAAACTGTGTAGCTGATAGCTATGAAAAACGTTGTAAGTTGAAAATAGTGGTGATCAACATTACGAAAGACCGCGCTGCATCGCTTTTTGATACTGTTTTCGCCAATTATTATCCCAGATCCGCTGTTCCCGATTCCCGATTCCCGATTCCCGATTCCCGATTCCCGATTCCCGATTCCCGATTCCCCACTTCTGAAATAACTCTAGTCGAGATCATCCTGTAGTTCTTAATTGCAAAAGTAACCTTGAGAATATCCGAGCAATATTCCAAGCATCATCTCCTCCCCGGTGGTGAGTACCTTCCAACGGTAAATTTAGTAAATCCAAAGCTTGTGCCATACCAACTTCATGGGGCAAAGCATAACTAATCGCAAACAAAGTCTTGATGTTGATATGTCTAGTGCCGAAGGGATATCTCAAAAAGCGAGATGTACACTGTTTCTGAAATTGATTTCGATCATAATCTCCATAGCTGGCCCACACTCGCCGAGCAGATAAATACTTATCCTGTAGCATTGAACAAGCTTCAACAAAAGAAATTCCCTGGTCAACTTGCTCCTGGGTTAATGTAGTCAGTTGAGTACAGAATTCACTGACCCTTGAGCGTTCTGGTTTTACCAAAATACTGTCTTTTTCCAGGGGCTTACCAGAAACAACATCCAATACACAAATCCCAATTTCAATGATTTCATTTTCTTCTCCTGGGGGTGGCTTCCCTTGCCAACAGGTAGCTTCAACATCCACAACAAGAATTTGGTCGAGTTTTTTGGACATATTCTCCTCCGGCTAGTTGAGGTTTGTCAGAATTAAGAATGTAGAATTGAGAATTAAGAATGTAGAATTGAGAATTAAGAATGTAGAATTGAGAATTCTAAATTCTAAAATACCGTACTTGTATTACATTATACTACATTTTGCCAAGCACGTCTACTCAATACTCTCTGACTCAAGACTCAGTAGGTAAGCATATGCGCGTAGCGCTTAAGCTGACCACTGACCGCTGACCACTGACCACTGACCACTAACCCACTCAAGACTCACGACTATTAACCAGTCTCCGGATCGGCTTGATTGATCCGACAATAATAATTAATGCTGAAAGGGCAACAATAGGGACAACTGGCAGAAAACCAAAGGTAAGACTTTTGGGAATAATCTCTAACTGAAAGCCAATCACTGCGGCTTCACCCACAAGAATCGATACAATACAGGTTAGAGGATGAATAGTTTTGCTATACAATACTGCAATTACCGTCGGAAACAGTACTGCTAATCCCGTTAAGGCTTGGGTTGCGATCGCAATAATCGTATCTGGGGGGTTTTTAGCGATAATTAAACCAATAGTTGCCAATAAAACAATCAGTACTCTACCAACAATAGTTTGTTCTTTGAGAGAAGCATTTTTACGTAAATAACCAAAATAAATATCTCTAGTTAGTATCGAACTAAGAGCCAAAAGTACCGAGTCCAAAGTTGACATTATGGCAGCTAATGCTCCCACCATTACTAAAGACGCTAGCCAGATTGGTGTATGTTCTGCTAGCATCATCGGAAACACTTGATCAGATGCTTTTTCTGTCAGGTCAGAAAAGGAAATATGTCCCCACATTCCGATTAGCACCGGACAAATAAACATGATACCGCTTACGAGGGGATACATCACTACCGAAAGTTTTAGGGAATTACTAGTTTTTGAGGCATAAAAGCGCATGAACATCTGGGGAAACATAGGGACACTAAGCATCCAGAGAATCATGAAGCTAAACCACTTACGATGTGTAAAAAAATTATCTATACCCTGTCGAGAAAACAATTCAGGTTTGAGGGTGTAGACAGTACGGTTAGCTTCAGTAATCCCTCCTAAACTAGAAGCAATTGCTGCCAATGCCGCTAACATTAAAGTAAACATTAAAACCCCTTGGATCACATCCGTTAGGGCGACGCTTTTCATGCCTCCCATGAACACATACAGCACGATTACAACTGTCAAAAATGTAGCCCCTGTAAAATAGGGAATTTGTCCATTGGTTAAGGTTTCAAGAATATAGCCAGCTCCAATCGGTTGCAGGGTTAAGTAGGGAATGCTGAAAATTACCATAACCGCCAAAAAAACTAATTTGAGGGTATTGCTAATCCCAGGGGATACACCTGTGCTACGGAAACGGGTTTCAATCAATTCAGAAGGGGTGATTAAGCCGTGTTCTTTGCCTACAAGCCAGACTCGATAACCGATCAAATAAATGGTTAGTGCGATTAAGCCAGTTCCAAACCCCATCATTCCGTAATAACTCAGACCAATGCGATACCCTGAGCCTGAAAATCCTAGAAAAGCCAAGGCGCTGAAATTGGTAGCAATTAGGGTGAAAAATAGGAGAATTGCTCCCATATTACGGTCAGCTAAAAAATAATCGTCAGGGGTGTTTTGTTGTTGGCGATAACCAACTATTCCTACCACAAGGGTTACTAATAAATACCCGGTCAGCACAATATAGGGAATAAGGGAGTCTAGTGCCATATTTTTAACGGTCTTCCTTAGACGAAGTTTCCCAGAAATTTAGCACAAATAGTAACAATGCGACTGTGAGGATAATTTGTAAGGCAATTAAATAGAATACCCAAGAGGGAAGATGAAGGAAGGAGAAGGAAATGTCTTGCTGCCAAGACCAGAAATCTTGGGATAGCAGGAAAATTACCGTAAAGCAGAAAAACCAGAAAAATGAGGATTTTAAAATTGGCATCAGCACTTTAGGAAAGGGAACAGGGAGTAGGGAGTAGGGAGTAGGGAGTAGGGAAGTGTGGGGAGGGT
>WTKN01000152.1 GCA_011524395.1 Moorena sp. SS36440bin_2 | reverse complement strand
TAATTCTTTCCATTATACTCTATTTTTAGGATTTTATGGTATTATGGAGATGTCTTCTGGTTTGACATATATTATATAGTTTAAATCTAAACATAGAATTGATGGCAACAGGCAACAGGCAACAGGCAACAGGCAACAGAATTGTTTGGGATTTGTAGCAAATAGTGATAGCAAATAGTTAACTATTTCATATAATACCAATTTTAAAAAATATTCCTACAGATTAATAATTTCCCTATCTCCCTATCTCCTCATCTCTCCATCTCTCCATCTCCCCATCTCCCCATCATCATCGGTAGCAGGCATAAATGAAATTAGTATAAGGGTTAAGGAATTGGCACAAATTCATACTCCAAGCTAGAACTATTACTTGGTTCAATTGTCACCAAATTGACCGGTTGATAGCGATCGCCTGATGGAAAAAAACGAATCGGAGCAGCAGCACCTCTAGCAAAAAAGTTCGGTGCTGAAAGTTCTTGTTGAACTCCGGTGCGAGTAGGATTACGTCTAATGGCAGCACTTAGGGCTTGGACAGCATCATAAGCCATAGCTGTGCGCCAGTTTACATCAATACCCCAAAGCTGATCAGCGGTTTTGGGAAATTCCGAGCGAGGGTTGGCTAGGGGATGCCAGGGTAATGCTACTACCATCCCTTCAGCATCTTTACCTGCTACTGTCAATGTCTTAGTACTGTAAACTTGATTTCCCGCTAAAATAACTAATTGTTGACCCAAACGATTGCGGTGTTTGCTATTAAGCTTAATCACATTTAGTACCTGATCAAGGCTGCTAGAATCAGCACCTAACATCAGCACTTGAGCACCACGATTAATCGCTTGTTTAAAGCTTTTAGTAGCACTAAAATTTTTATCAGACACGTCAAACTCACTAACTACTCGTCCTCCTTTCAAGAAGACAGCGGTTACAAACTCTGACTTAAGAGACTGACTAGACTCACTTTGAGAATTGTAGAAAACAGCAACATTATACTGCTTGAGGTCTTGCAGCATGTGTTTAGCTAATGCTCTACCTGCCAGGAAATCATTCGGTACACTACGAAAAACAAAGTCACTAATTCCTGATAACTTTACTGAGGTACTAATGGGAGAAATTGTTACCAATTTCCCAGAGTCATAGATATCTGCTGTCGCTTGGGTCACCTTACTTGTGAAATTACCAACAACTGCCAAAATCTCTGGCTTACTCACCAACTTTGATGCTAATTTTTTGGCCACCTTTGGATTATTATCATCATTAGCTATCAGTACTTTGAGAGGAATACCTTTAATTCCACCATCTTGATTGATTTCCTGTTGAGCTTGAGCCACACCCCGAAGTATATCTTTGGCAGTACTTAAGTCATCACTAATGGACACAACAGCAGCAATGGTGTAATAGGTTTTGTCCCTAATACGAGCGTTATTAAGGTAGATGAGAGCTTCTGGATCATCACGGTGGAGGTCTAAGGATTCGGTGAATTTAACCACTGCCTCGTCGTAATTACCAGCAGTAACTGCTTCTACTCCTAGCTGTTTTTCCAGTGTTGTTGAATCAGAAAATAAAATATGGTCTCCCCGACTCAGGTAATTTGGTATGCTTGTTTGATCTGAAGACGTATTGTTCGATACCAGGAGAGATAAGGGAGATGTGGTCACTTTAAACCACCACAGACACCCTGACACCAAAGCTAAGGAGATCATCAATGATAGCCCAAGAAGCTTAGTTTCGTTGTTATGATACATACGCTATTGCTAATTTTTATACAGGCAAACCCTGTTGATTACCCAGAATACTGCTTAATAAGCACCATTACAAAATTAATTTCCTACTACCAATCTCTGTAACCCTTACATGGTAAGGCTTTGAGTTTTGGAAAATGTGTAATTAATTTTGTGCACCTGCTTACTAATTTGATACTAATTTTTTTGGTAGTCTTTCAAGGTAATTGATGAGTGGAATGGTTGACGGTTAACGCTTGACAGTTTAGGGTCAACGAAAAACCATCAACGGCGGTTGACATAGTGACCCTGTAGAATAACTGAATACAACTGAATACAACTGAATACAACTAGTTAACAAAAGCCCTTGTTGGAGACTCCTGATTAGGAAAATAACTTAGCTAAATAACTTAGCTAAATAGCTTAGGTAAATAACTTATGGTACAAGATTTGACCACTGTTCAGGTGACAAAATGGCAAAAATCGCCTAGCAGTTATTCCAAAATTGGGCAACGCCCTTATTTCTATGTTTCCCGGTTTCTACTTGCTAGGAATCGGCACAAAGTCATAACCAAAGCTGGAACGCTTACCTGGTTCAATCTTGACAAGCTGGACAGCCTGGTTGCGATCGCCTGATGGTAAAAACCGAATTTTGCTGGATACTCCTTGGGGCTGAAACCCTGATCCGGATAGGGAGTTTTGCACACCGGAACGGCTTGGCTGCTGTTTGAGGGCTGCAATGAAAGCTTGAGTAGCATCGTAAGTCAAGGCAGTGCGCCAGTTCACATCTGAACCCCATAATTTCGTGGCGGCTTGGGGAAAGGGGGAATTTGGAGCGCCCAAAATATGCCAGGGGACTGCCAAAACCATACGACGCGCATCCCTACCACCAATTTGCAAGGTCTTGGGTTTGTAAACACTATCCCCTGCTAGCATCGGTAGACGTCCATCATTTACTTGCACGACTAGTAAGGCTTGGTTAAGGGTGGTGGAATTGGGGGCTAAGATCAAGACTTCTGCACCTTTGTCGATCGCCTGTTTGACATCAACACCAGCATTAAAGTTAGGTTTAGCAAAGTCAAACTCTGCTACTACCTCGCCACCATCAGCAAACAAGGCAGTGGTAAATGCATCGGCAAGAGATTGGCTGTAGTTGCTCTGGGAATTAAAAAAGACAGCTGCTTTGCGTAGATTTAATTGATTGAGCATGTAGCGAGACAGGGTGCTACCAAAAAAGCGATCGCTAGGGATAGTCCGAAAGACATAATTACCCAGTCTTGAAATAGTTACTGAGGTACTAGTCGGAGAAATCACCACCAACTGATTCTCTTGATAAACATCTGCGGCTGCTAGGGTGACCTCACTGCTAAAATGACCAATAACGCCCAAAACATCTGGATTATCCACAAAAGCTTTTGCTATTTTTTTAGCAACCTTTGGATCATTGTCATCATTAGCAATCAGAACCTTCAATGGTATATTCTTAATACCACCTGTAGCATTGATTTCCTGTTGGGCTTGGGCAACACCCCGTAACATTTCTTTGGCTGCATTTACCTCTACACCAATAGGTATTGAGATGGCAATTGTATAAGACTTAGATGTACCAATCCGAGCATTATTCAGGTAAATCAAAGCTTCTGGATCGTTTTTCTTAGCTTTAAGGGATGCCTCCAGTAAGGAAGCCGCTTTCCCATAATTCCCAGAAGCAAATGCTTTGACTGCTGCCTGTTTGGCTGGTGTTACTTCTGTTGATATTAAGGTTCTATCTCCGGCACTAAGGTGCTCTGCTATGATTATCTGAGGCTTAATGTTTGTAGTTTTTGGGGCGTTGCTTACCTTAGGTTTATCTACCTCCGTAAATGGCAGTGTGATTATCTGACTTTTCTGAAGCCACCATAATCCTCCCAACACCATAGCTACCGTAATCACCATGGATAGCAAAAGAACACTCGTTTCGTTTTTCATCGGACATAAGTTCCGTTGTCAGTTACCCGCCATCATTCCATTAATCAGCAACGCCCTGCCCTATAGTCTTCGAGATAACAGTTGATAAACCAGGCGGAAAAGTGCCGTCACAGCGATCGCTGCTGCTGCTGCTAGAACTGATATTATGATAACTAACTGGATTGGCTGCTTAACTCGCAGCACCGGGAAAAGTATCAACAGTCCCAAGCTGATGCCTCCAATAATCACTAGGTCAATTTTTTCAATAAACCTGCGATATTGAGCATAAATTAGCCCTCCCAAACTCATTCCCCATAAAAGCATACCCAGTGGGTTGGAGGAGACCAGGGTAGCAAAAGCAGTTGCCACAAGGAATAATAAAGCTCCCTCAAATCCAGTAAAAGCAGCCGCCCCTAGTACCTCAAGTAGAGAAAAGTTTGATTTGACCGATTTGGATAGGGATGAGTGGTATTGTGGTTGCCTGGTGTGGCGCCCGGAGGGTGGGGATACTGGTAGAACTGATCCGTGAGGGGGTTTAGGGTAAGTCTTATCAATGTTTAAACTATTTATGGCATCAAGAACCTCCTGAGCAGACTGAAAGCGTTGATGGGGCATTGGCATAAGTAGTCGATTGAAAATACTCTCAAGTTCATTGCTGATTTGGATATAACTTCTCCAGTTCCATTCATGGGTAACAGGTTCGTAGAGTTCATTGGGTTCTCTGGCAGTCATCAAAACCATCACAGTCACTGCCAGAGCATACAAATCCGTTGAAGGGTAAATTTGAGAACCGGTCATTTGTTCCGGTGGTGCAAATCCGATGGAATAAATACCAGTAGACCTCGCCGCTGTTGATCCTGGGTTTACCTGTTGCTTAACTGCACCAAAGTCTAATAGATACAGAAGCCCATTGCGATCGCGCATAATATTGGAAGGCTTGATATCGCGATGAATAGAGCCATTGTCATGGACAAATTGGAGAACGTTGAGAATTTCTGTTAACACTTCTATGGCTTTTGCTTCAGAGAATGCTCCTAAGCTGTTGAGTTCTTCCTCCAAGTTTTGTCCATCAATATATTCTTGTACCAGATAGAAAAACTGGTCTTCTTTACCCGGTTTCAGACTCGGCACCGTCAAGGGAAAGTAGGCATACAAATCGGGTATTTGGGGGTGACGCCTGCCCAATTTCTCTAAAACCGTTGCTTCCCGCTCAAACAATCTGTGGGCAGTTTGTAGTTCCCTCTGGCTAATTCTCCCAGACGGTTGGAACTGCTTAACGACACATTGACGCAAGGTAGGGGTATAGCGATCGCGTGCTAGAAATGCCGCTCCAAATCCTCCTTTGCGCAGCAGTTGGGAGGGAATGTAGCGACTTGCTACAATCAGGGGCATACCACAGCTATTACAATACCTTTGCTCTGTGGTGGTTAGAGTGGTTCTGTTATCTAGATCATCAAAGTAATTATGGGGATTTGGGCAGCCAGGACGGGTGCAGAAAATTTCCATGTTTTAGAGGATCACTACGAAAGACAAGGCGCTACCAGGCATCTACTTGATACTCTACTAGAGTCTATTTATATTCCTCAATCGAGGGCTAGGCATTTGTATATTAGTTCTATAGTTTAAATCTATATTTCTATCCAAATGCTAATGTTCATTCCTTGCTACCGCTTCGCGCTTCGCTCAGGTATCAGAGGTTAGAACTCAGCTGACAAGCTCTAGCAAGTCGCTGGTTGTTGTGTTTATTTTAGTCGTTAGCTAATATTAAACACACGCCATTTTGAAGAAGCCCCTGGAATTTTCTGCATTACTGATCAGATCTTCTCCTGGGCAGCGGGATAAATCCCGTCACTTGTTTTCAACCTTGTCAGCCATGCAAAGCGCGAGTGGGGGAAACCACGGCAAAGCGCGAGTGGTTAGAAGTTACCGTAAGACAGGCTACGGTCAGCCATGCAAAGCGCGAGTGGGGGAAACCACGGCAAAGCGCGAGTGGGGGGGGACCACGGCAGTCGCTCATGGTTAGAAGTTACCGTAAGACAGGCTCGCCTTAATCGGCTAAGTTAAACCCCATGCATCTGCATAGCCGACCAACCATAAAGGCTCA
>WTKN01000157.1 GCA_011524395.1 Moorena sp. SS36440bin_2 | reverse complement strand
GCCTTAGCGACTATTCATATGTGGATTAATAAAATTATATTAGTGGGATAGGTTCGTTAAGGCTATCGCAAATATAAATGATAGTTTTTTCATATTAATACAAAAGGGAAAAGGGAACAGGGAACAGGGAATCGGGAATCGGGAATCGGGAGTAGGGAATCGGGAATCGGGAATCGGGAATAGTAATAATAGTTGATTAACTCTTGCCTCTTGCCTCTTGCCTCTTGCCTTTCTTTCAGAGAGTATGTTCACTACTTTTACAAAAATGCTATGTTACTCTCCCCATCTCCCCATCTCCCCATCTCCCTACTCCCTACTCTCTATTCCCTACTCCCTCTTCCCGAATGACAATCAAGATTGGGCAATATCTGATCAACAGGAGTTCCCTTAAAGGGATGAGCCGTCAGAATAATCGTGCCATCCTTTGCTGTTACCCAGCCTTGGGCTTCGATAATCACTTTTTTTTCTGGGACAGGTTGAGGGCGTCTGACATTAGGTTGCTGCTGTAATTGTTGTCTTCTGGTGCTGGCTATGCCAGGACGAGTTCTCCAGCCCACTGTTCTGTCAGTATTAATCACCGGATCTAATCGAGTCGGTGGTAAACCCCCTTTGCCGGTAATGGTAAAGGAACTGCCGCCAGCAATCCGATTATTCTCAAATCCACAAAGGTCATTGGCCAGGATGGCTTCTGCATCGACCAGGATTCCTGGCAACTCCGTTAATCCTGAGGTCGGGTCTACGCCTGGGGTGTTGAGGATTACTTCACCGCTGAAGGATGGGCCAAGGTCAGACGTAGCGGTGATGTCATTGTCTGAAGTTAGGTCATCCCGAAACTTTAAGCCAAAGATGCCTTTGGATGCATCAATCTCAACACGACCTCCTGGTCCTTTTTCAGCATTGGCGGTGATGTCGCTATTTCCCAGACCGAGTAAGACATCAGTATCAATGGTTATATTGCCCCCAGTGGTATTATCAGCGTCAGTGGTAATCTGGCTTTGGTTAAAGAGTCGGATGACACGGGAATATAATAGAGTAATATTGCCTTGCTCTCCTGCTGTTTCTGCTGTGATGATTCCATTGTTGTTTAGGAAGATGGAGTTGGCATTAATCTTTACTTCGCCTGCTGAACTCCCCGGTTGATTGCTTTGAGCACTAACTCCTGCTCCATCAGAGATAATTAACTGGCCAGTGGTAATTTTCAACAACTCTCCCGCTTTTCCTGTGCCTTGACTTAGATTAGCCAAGGCGCTGCTATACTGACCATTGGCTGAGGTACCAATCAGTTGAACAGATTCAGAGGCATCCACAGTCAAATTTCCGCCGTCCTTTTCACCGGTTGTGCTAGCTGAAACAACTGCTCCATCTTTGACCATTAACTGCTCAGTGGTAATCTTCAACTCTCCCGCTTTTCCTTTCCCCTCAGTTTGAGTAAACAAGCCGCTGGGAACCCGATCATCGGCTGACCTACCAATCAGTTGAACAGTAGAGTCGGCATTGACAGTCAAATTTCCCCCGTGCCCTTCACCAACAGTGGCAGCTAAAACTTGTGCTCCATCAGAGACAATTAACTTCCCAGTGGTAATCTTCACATCTCCCCCGTCCCCAACACCCGCAGTGCTAGCTGAAACAACTGCTCCATCTTTGACAATTAACTGTCCAGTGGTGATACTCAAATCTCCCCCATTTCCTTTCCCAAAAGTTTCAGCCAACAAGCCGCTGGAAACCGAACCATCGGCATCAGTACCAATCAGTTGAACAGATTCAGAGGCATCCACAGTCAACTTTCCCCCGTTCCCTTCACCAACAGTGACAGCTAAAACTTGTGCTCCATCTTTGACAATTAACTGTCCAGTGGTAATACTCACATCTCCCCCGTCCCCAAGACCAGCAGTGCTAGCTGAAACTCGTGCTCCATCTTTGACAATTAACTCCCCGGTGGTGATACTCAAATCTCCCCCATTTCCTTTCCCAAAAGTTTCAGCCGACAAGTCGCTGACAGGCAGACCATCGACTGAGGTACCAATGATTTGAACAGTAGAAGAGGCATTCACAGTCAAATTTCCCCCGTCCCCTTCGCCAGAAGTGTCAGTTGAAACTCTTGCTCCATCAGAGACTATTAACTTGCCAGTGGGAATACTCAAATCTCCTGCTTTTCCTTTTGAGTTTGAATTACCTTGAGTAGACAAGGCGCTGGGAGACCGACCATCGGCATCAGTACCAATCAGTTGAACAGATTCAGAGGCATCCACAGTCAAATTTCCCCCGTGCCCTTCACCAACAGTGCCAGCTGAAACAACTGCTCCATCAGAGACTATTAACTGCCTAGTGGTAATACTCAACTCTCCCGCTTTTCCTTTCCCTTGAGTTTGAGTAGCCAAGCCGCTGAAAATCCCACCCGAGGCATCAGTACCAATTACTTGAACAGATTCAGAGGCATCCACTGTCAAATTTCCGCTGTCCCCTTCATCGGTTGTGATAGCTGAAACTCTTGCTCCATCAGAGACCATTAACTCCCCAGTGGTAATCCTGGCATCTCCCCCCTGCCCTGAGCCAGTTACATCTGTAGTTATCCTAGAACCACCGTCAAGACTCAACTGTGAAGCCTTAACAACTATGCCACCCCCACTTCCACTCCCTTCGGTATTCGCAAATACACGAGAGCGATCGCGTAAACTCACCTTAGCCCCCTGCACCTGGATACTGCCACCACTTTCCCCACTGGTATTAACAAAAGCACCCTCGGACAAACTAATATCCTGAAACCCTTGAACTCCTGAATAATCGAACCCAAAACTAGTATCGGTTGGTATCAATTTCACCACATTATTAGAACCAACACTCCCCAACTCAATTCGTCCATCGTTTGCTCTTAAGCTACCACCAGGAATATTCACCTCACCACCAATCAGCCCTAAGGTTTGACCATTTGGTACCTGAAGCCCAAAAAAAGACTGATTAGTAATACTCCCTGCATTTGATCCATATTGCAACCCAGAGGGAATCTTAATCGTTAATAAAGGTTGCCCATTCGGATTTTTAGCGCTGAATACTGTGCCATCTTCAAACAAAACACCATCAGCAGTACTCCCAAAAAATGACCCTCCTAGATCTAGGCTGCTCCTGCGACCGAATACAATACCGTTTGGATTTATCACAAATAAGTTAGCATTTCCCAATACTCCCAGAGTCCCTAAAATATTGGAAACCTTAGCTCCAGTTACCCGACTCAGGATGTTGGTAATTCCAGCAGGATTAGCAAAATAAACTCGCCCAAACTCGGCAACATTAAAATCTGAGAAGCTGTGGAATAGATTGCTTTCTCTAATCGCCCCACCTTCAATTAAATCGGCTAGGTCACCCTTAACATCGACATTGGGAGTTACCACAGAACTTTCATTACCCAGGGTATTATCTGGGGTAATTTGTCCTAATGCTGTAGTTGCAGCAACTAGAGAACACAATACAATGCTACTTGTTTGCACAAGTCCGTAAACTAGAGGTTTCATGTTAATCAATAGAGCGATCGATTTCTTTAAATAGTTAACAGCCGATCCAGAGCTATAATAGAGCCTAATTTTGCTCCTTATTCATAGTATTGGGTAATGCCTAGTTTAGCAATAATTTTTTACAGCCCTTTTCCTCCTGCTTCCGTCAGTTACCCCTTAGCTTTAAGCAGGGCAAAGTCAAGTCCAGAATTAGCTTTTTCCTAGGCGATTCAATTTATAATATTTCCTAAGCATTCAGCTAATGCACTACCTGGTGAATGCTGAGTGCTGATAGCTGATTTTTCAGTACCTATAGACTTATCGGGCTAACCACCAACAGTTATGCAGGAAACTTTCAATTGTAGTTAAAAAAGAAGTAAGCATATGCGCTACGCGCACGCTACTTGAGGTGCCGTCAGCCTTTGGCTCAGGCTGCTTGAGGTGCTTATTTTATTCAAAAGCAGCTCAAGTAGGGATGCAGCAAAGGAACATCGGGTTTCCCCGACTCGCGCTTTGCATCTTCTGTCTTCTTCTCTCCCCACCTTCCCCACACTTCCCACACTCCCCACACTTCTCTTTACCGATTACCAAGAGTTTGTTTAAAAGCTGGACGTTCAGACAAACGCATCAGATAATCAGCAACAGCTGGATACTCTTTAAAATCCAAATTTACCAGTATTTTTGCATAAAATAAATAAGACCCTACAGCAATATCCGCCACACTAAAATTATCCCCTAACAAAAATGGTTTATCCGTTAATAGTTCATTTAGTGGCTTCAACAAACTGGGCGCTTCTTTCTCCCGTCTATCTTCCAAAAACAATCCTGGTCCTAAGGTAGCATTAGCAAACAACACCCACTGCACAATCTCCGACTGTTCTTCTAGAGAAATAGGGGTTTGTCCATACTTATTAGCTAGGTAAACCAAAATCGCTCCCGACTCCCAAAGTTTAAAGTCTCCATCCACAATTGCTGGCACTTTCCCCATCGGATTAATCGACAGGTATTCCGGCTGTTTATGCTCTCCAGCTTTAAGATCCAACACTACATATTCATAGGGAACTCCCAACTCCTCAAGATACCACTGCACAATGGCAGCTCGGGTGCGAATACCACCATAAAGTTTTAGTTTTGGAGACGATTGACTGACTTGAAAATTTTCTTGACTACTGAATTCTGACTCTTGAGTAGAATAAGATATTGTTCTAGATCTAGATTCGTTTACCTTAGGAGTATTAAATGCACTTTGTCCACTGACAGGATTAGCGTATCCAAGGATTATTGAAGTGTAGAAAGTAGCTAAGAAATAGAATAATAGACGCATAGCAATAAGTACAACAGTTTTTAATGTTTTAGGGAGCAGGGAGTAGGGAGTAGGGAGCAGGGAGCAGGGAATCGGGAATCGGGAATCGGGAATCGGGAACAGGGAATAGGGAGTAGGGAGTAGGGAATAGGGAATAGGGAGTAGGGAGCAGGGAATCGGGGAAAACAATTCTGCTAAAAGTCCCCCTTGTTAAGGGGGATTTAGGGGGATCAATTTGTACCTTATCAGATATAGAGTTAGGTAAAATATATATTTTTAGTCTAATGAAGTCCACAATATTTTCACCCTCTTAGCTCTTACCTATTATGGCTTCACTGCTCCCTACTCCCTACTCCCTACTCCCTAAAAAAAATGAAACCTAATTTTGAACAAATGAGTAACCAAGAACTGATCAAGAAGCAATTTGGTACGGACCAATGACAACACCAGAAGGTGAAACCATTGAAGCCAATATCAGTATTGCGACCGAAGCCATTCGTCAACGCTTTGAAGCCATAAAACAGCAAAAAGGAAATAATAACGGCGTTGCTGAATCTTCCAATGAATAGCAGTAGAATATTTTTTAATCTAATGAGGTACATATAATTTTTTCTCTCTTCCCTCTTCTGACTTTACTGCTCCCGATTCCCGATTCCCGATTCCCGATTCCCTACTCCCGACCAGTTTTTTACAAAACTTTTTAAAATATGTTATAATATTAAAATTTTTATGCTAAAATATAAAAGTGGGCGCTCAGACGCCCGGAGTCAAGAGCTAGCCCGTAGATGTTGGACCGTCGGCGGGCTAGCTCTGGCTCCCCTACAAAAGGAGATACTTTGATTATGATGTATTCTGAACGCCTTCATCCGTGGGTGGTCATTCGCCTGTTACCCAACATGCAGCGGAGAGTTGTTGCTCGCTTCCGGAACCGGTCGGATGCGGAAGGGCATTTGTGGGCTCTGAAACGATTAATGCCTGATGCCGAATTTATAATTATTTTTGACGTCGGT
>WTKN01000405.1 GCA_011524395.1 Moorena sp. SS36440bin_2 | reverse complement strand
CCTTTCAACCGATTGAATTTACAATTTATTCATGAGCAATGTTACAGCCCTGCTGCACCCCAGGGTAAACGCATCTTGTTGGGTAAGCGGGGGTAGTTCTCAATAAACCTGGCCTTTTCTTGATGCAAAGCGCGAGTGGGGGAAACCACGGCAGTCGCTCATGGCGCATGGGTCTGTGTGCGGAACACCGCGATTCTCCTTTGGAGACACTACGTGAACGCACCGCTGCTTGCCCCGTGGAGACCACGGCAGTCGCTCATGGGGGTTCCCCCCGCATGAAGGCGCTGCCTCCCCAAGACCGCGCTGCATCGCTGCTCCCTAAACCCCGGATATTTGGACCTCATACCAAATCCTGTTCCCATACCACCCTTATCCGCATAGCCATAGATTCCTGGCATACAAAGATTTTGTCGATTGTTATAAAGGGGTTTTGACAAACGGATTTGGTATCACAAGTCGTAGAATTGCTATATATATAGCATTGAAAAAATTAGATGTGTTTACCCTGGCTAGGGCGTGTCTGCAAAGTAAATTCTCCAAAATATTTGGGTAGCGATCCCCCAGGGAGCTCATTTCGTCAATAAGCTTGATTATGAGTATGATTACTAAGCGATCGCCAAATTCCCAATTCAGTATCAAATCGATTAGATAAATACCATTAATTTTTCTGTATAGATTAAGACAGACAAGCCTTAAATCACAGCAATGCATTCAATTTCGACTAAAACATCCTTAGGTAGTCGGGAAACCTCAACACAGGCACGAGCTGGAGCGTCTTCCTCGTTAAAGTATTTGGCATAGATCTGATTTACTGTGGCAAAATCATTCATATCTGCCAGAAATACCGTGGTTTTGACTATGTCCGGGATGTTAGCTCCAGCAGCGACTAAAATAGCTTCAAGATTAGCCATTACCTGTTCTGTCTGCTTGGCAACATCATTACCACCAATAATCTCACCGGTGCTAGGGTCAAGGGGAATTTGACCAGCTACAAAAATCATTTGACCGCTGACTGCGATCGCTTGATTGTATGGTCCTACAGGTGCTGGGGCATTGGGGGTACGGATAATGTTTCGTGTCATGGTCTTCAGTCGTTCCAGGATGGACAAATTAACACATTCCAAGATAGCAGTTTGAGCATTCCCATATCAGCCTTATCCCTGACCGATACGTCTTAACCTTGGTAGTAAGGAGGTCAAGAATAGGGGGATGATGGGTAATAGTGGTATTAGTAGGATGAGGGGCAAGAAAGTGCTATGTCATCAATGCACCTCATTATCAGTAGTGCGTAGGGTGCGCACAAAAGACGGGCGAGCCCTCATTTTCTACCTTTTCGCCACTGTTGAGACCGCCAGTCTGGAAATAAAACGGGCAAGATGCCCGTTCCACTCACCGAGTCAAACTGGTTATAAATCAAAGGCTGAAATCCAGTAATTATATTAATAAACCCGATTTATGCTTAATTATTGTAACCATTAACTATTAACAATAGTAACAATTAACCATTAATTATTATATACTGATTCTAGATTTTGGAGAGGATATTTGCTACTAGTTAAACACCACAAAAACTAATAATTTTAAAAAAACTTGTATTTTAATGAAAAATAAAATCCTGAACACTATAGATGAACTAGGTATTCGATTTGTGCGTATCCTCTGGTGCGACAATGCTAACATCATTCGTGGTAAAGCAGTCCACTGGAAAACCTTACCAGACTACCTCAAGCACGGTGTGGGTATTTCACCAGCTCAGCAAGCTTTACCGGTGATGTTAGATGCCCCAGTCCCAGGCAGTGGCTTGGGACCCATCGGTGAAATCCGCTTAGTACCGGATTGGGAAACCTTAACCTCCTTACCCTATGCTCCTGGTCATGCTCGTGTGTTTGGGGATATGGTCAACAATGGTAGCCCATGGCCGTATTGTCCGCGAAACTTCCTCAAAAGGATGGTAGCAGAAGCGGAAAGTGAGGGCTTACAAGTGGTTGCTGCATATGAAAATGAGTTTTACCTGCTGCAGCCAACTCCTGAGGGGATTCTACCGGTAGACAATAGCGTATTTGCCTCGACGCTGGCAATGGATCAACATCAGGAGGTGATTGACCATATTGCTGAAGCCTTGGTGGAGCAAGGGATGCCTGTAGAGCAGTATTACCCAGAATCTGGTCCTGGTCAACAGGAAATTTCTATACTATACACCCAAGCCCTACCAGCGGCAGATCAACAAATAGCCTTCCGGGAGACAGTAAAAGCGATCGCATTTCAACATCACCTGGTTGCCTCATTTCTGCCCAAAATCCTAGCTGACCAAGCGGGTAATGGTTGTCACCTCCACCTCAGCCTATGGCGGGATGGGAAAAACCTGTTACTGAATCCAGAAGAGGATGGGAAACTTTCCCAAGTTGCCTGTCAGTTTATTGCTGGAATTTTACACCATTTACCTGCTTTAATGGCACTAACTACACCCAGCACTAATTCCTATCGACGGATTCGCCCTCATTGTTGGAGTGGCGCGTTCCTTTGTTGGGGAATCGATAACCGAGAGGCTGCCGTCAGGGTACCGAGTAACCCAGATGGTAACAGTCCAACCAATTTTGAACTGAAAACTGTTGATGCTTCTTCTAATCCTTATCTAGCCTTGGGAGCAGTAATTGCGGCTGGCTTGGATGGAATTCGTAACAGTTTGGAATTGGGAGAATCTGTAGCAGTAGATCCAGGACATTTGACAGAATTAGAACGTAGTCAGAGGGGTATTGAGTTATTGCCAACTAATTTAGGGGAAGCGATTGGTAACTTAAGTGCTGATCAAGTACTGTTGGATGCCTTAGGAGTAGAATTGGCTCAAGCCTATCTAGCGGTAAGGAAAGCCGAGTGGGAGGCAATGAAAGATTTTGAGTTGGAGGAAGAAGTCGAGCTTTTATTAGAGCGATATTGATAGTATTGATATTGGTAAGGATTCAGCTGTCAGCTAATGCGCTACGCGAACAGCTAGCATAAGCTTTAAGCTAATAGCTGAATCCTTAGGCATACTTGTTTATATTTTAAATTAAAAAGGGCACGTGATCTGAGAGAAAATCCCACTTTTTATAATCGCAACCGTGACTATCTTTGATTAGCAATAGGACAACGTTTAACTTCGTAGGATGCCTGTTGTGTACCTCTGATTCGGCTTATCGCTACCTCCAATTCACTTAGCTTTTCTTGTAAACCACAGTACTGAATTTCTGCAACACGTAGATTCTCCGCTGCAACTTGCTTTTTATCATTTAATTGACGTAATTTTCCCTGAGATACATTTATGTTATCTTCCAAACTGCGTATTTCTCCTCGAAGAGCAACTAAACGCTCTTGTGATGTTTGGACTTCACTGCGGAAAGTGTCTCGCTGTTTTTGTAGGGTTTGGATTTCCCCTCGTACAGCCACTAGTTTCTGTTCAAAGCTTCGTTGTTCACGGCGAGAAGTTTCTAAACGTTCTTGGGAAGTTTTAATTTCCTTTCGTACAGCTACTAGTTTCTGTTCAAAGCTTCGTTGTTCACGGCGAGAAGTTTCTAAACGTTCTTGGGAAGTTTTAATTTCCTTTCGTACAGCTACTAGTTTCTGTTCAAAGCTTCGTTGTTCACGGCGAGAGGCTTCTAGCCGTTCTTGAGAGGTTTTGATTTCCCCTCGCATAGCCACTAGTTTCTGTTCAAAGCTTCGTTGTTCACGGCGAGAAGCTTCTAACCGTTCTTGAGAGGTTTTGATTTCCCCTCGCACAGCCACTAGTTTCTTTTCAAAGCTTCGTTGTTCACGGCGAGAAGCTTCTAACCGTTCTTGAGAGGTTTTGATTTCCCCTCGCACAGCCACTAGTTTCTTTTCAAAGCTTTGTTGTTCACGGCGAGAGGCTTCTAGCCGTTGTTGGGAAGTTTTAATTTCCCCTCGCACAGCCACTAGTTTCTTTTCTAAACTTTGGCGTTCTGCCTTGAAGGATTTAAGTCGTTCTTGGGTAGTTTTAATTTCGCCTCTAAGAGCCACTAACTGCTGCTGAGATTGACGCACTTTTACTTGAGAAGATTCTAGTTGTGACTGTGCGCTTTCAATGTCGCTTCTGAGAGCGACTAACTGCTGCTGAGATTGACGCACTTTTACTTGAGAAGATTCTAGTTGTGATTGTGCGCTTTGAATGTCACCTCTGAGAGCGACTAACTGCTGCTGAGATTGACGCACTTTTACTTGAGAAGATTCTAGTTGTGATTGTGCGCTTTGAATGTCCCCTCTGAGAGCGACTAACTGCTGCTGAGATTGACGCACTTGAACTTGAGAAGATTCAAGCTGTGATGTTGCTGTCTGAGTTTGACTACGGAGGAGAAGGAGTTTTTCTTCAGCCGTACTGATCTCAGTGCGAACCGCAACCAGTTTCTGTTGTGAAGTTTGTAACTGTCCTTGAGATTCTCCTGAAGTTTTTAACACTGTCAGTAATCCAGCGACTTCCACATCGTCAGGCTCGTATTTTGCTGCTTTTTTAAAGGAAGCGATCGCATGTTCGTAGCGACCGATGCGATAGAGGGCAAATCCTCGCTGTTTCCAAGCCAGAGAGTTTCGAGCATCAAGCTGAATCGCCTTGTCACAATCGGTGATTGCTTTTTCATATCGACCGAGTTGATAAAAAGCTGTGCCTCGGTCAATCCAAATTGAAGCAGCTTTGGCATCCACTTCCAGTACTTGGTTGTAGAATGCGATCGCCTCAGAATACTGTTTCAAATCATAAAGCAGCACACTGGCAATTTTTTGGGGAATAATTGTCTGTACCAACTGCTGTTCAAATTCTGATGTGGCTTGAATTGAAAGTGCTTGCTTCCAGGCCGTAATCACCGCATCATATCGTTTTAGTTTATGGTTTGCCTTGCCTTTCTCAAACCACGCTAAAAGGTAATTGGGCTTAATTTTAATCGCTTGATCATAGGAAGCGATCGCGGCTTCATACTGGCCTAAACTACTCAAGGTATCCCCTCGCCAATACCAAGCTAAAAAAGAGTCTGGCTGAAGTTTTACAATCTGCTCCAATATCGTTATCTCTTCACTATACTTACCAATTCCTCGTAACTGACTGGCTTGTTGCCACAACTCATTAATCATTCTCCCTTGTGCAGCAACTTTCTCTGTCGAGGCGTGACGGCGGTCAAAATCCATCTGAGGAACGACACTTTGAGCATTAGCACTAGCCATACTTGTGGTGATAAAAGTAGCTAAAGATACTACTACTTGAAACGGGAAACTTTTCATCTTTGGTGCTGAAGGAGTATTGTAGTTGACTTAAAATTAGGGGTTACACTCATAATATTCCCAGCAATGCTGGCAAAGACACAGTTATAGGTATCATCATCGAAATGTTTGACCCCACCACCAAGCATAGCGATCGCTACCAATCCTCTAAACACGCCCTAGACTTTTTCGGGTAGTTTGTGCCTTCGTAGTTCAATAAAAATCCTTTTACCCTAACTACCAGACAATTATCTGTAGCATCTAATAATGTCAAATGATTAACCTGTGGACTATCACCGCTATTGACCAACATGCTCACAACCTGTTAACTCCTGAAGCTGCTGCTAAAGCGATTCAGGATGGGGATTTGACTGCTAAGGAGGCGGAGTCAGTTGCTATGGGGATTTTGTGTGATAATGCTCGTATGCTTTATGGGGCTAATGGTTCTTGATGAAACTCCAAAAGCCCATAGACACCCTAGCGCTTCGGTGCAGGGTAGGACGGGAAGAGGAAAAGGATTATTTGAGTTTCTATTTTCCGGATACAGTGGCAGAAATGGTGGAGTTAAAAGAAGTAGATGAAATTTAATTACCACCCTGAGCCGTTCCTTCGGGCTTAGGGTTTTTTTGCTGGAATTTCTGCCAAAATATAACCATTAACCACATCGCAAAATAGCTCAGATCAAGTTAGTAGCTACTTATTTGGATTCCTGGGCTTAAAGTATTAGGGGTTTTGTTATTGTTATGTGGTAGTATTAGAAATGAACCATAAAGAGTTAACGATAGACTAACTAAACATTAATTACTAGTCAGTAGCTAACATAAAGCAGAAAATAAACCTGTTTTTCTTCCCCCTCTTATCTTATTACTTACATAGGTTACCCATCCGTTGCCTCTTCTCTATTATATTGCTATCTTTAGCTTACTTTAACGCAACACAATTTTAAGATGACCCGTGTAATTGGCTTAATGAGCGGTACATCTGTAGATGGTATCGATGCTGCACTAGTAGAAATTTCTGGCTCAGACTTAGATTTAAAGATTGAGCTACTGGCTGGTGCTACCTATGGCTACCCCACTGAACTCAGGGAAAAAATTCTAGCTGTCTGTGCTGGAAGTCCCCTATCCATGGAAGAATTGGCAGCATTGGATGATGCGATCGCATTTCAATTTGCCCAAGCAGCACTGGCCATTCAAACTGGGTTACCTGGCGCTGAGTTAATTGGTTCCCATGGTCAAACAGTATACCATCGACCATTAGGGGTCAAAGGTGAGCAACCTGTAACGACTCTGGGATATAGCCTTCAACTAGGACGGGGAGAGGTGATTGCTGAGATTACCGATATCAAGACCATCAGCAATTTCCGTGTGGCTGACATTGCTGCTGGGGGAGAAGGTGCGCCTCTGGTTCCTAAGATAGATGCCTGTTTGCTCCGGTCATCTACCCATAACCGATGTATCCAAAATATTGGTGGTATTAGTAATGTTACTTACTTGCCAGTTAGTCAAGGGAATTGGTTGGAACAGGTATATGGCTGGGATACTGGTCCGGGGAATGCCCTGTTAGATTTGGCTGTCGAGTATTTTAGCAACGGTAGCAAAACCTATGATTACAATGGAGAGTGGGCAGCGAGTGGCACTCCCTGTGAGGCTCTGGTAGAACAGTGGCTTGCTCAAGAGTTCTTCAAGATACCGCCCCCAAAATCTACCGGACGAGAGTTGTTTAGTCGAGATTATCTCAAGCAGTGTTTGGTAGAAAGTGAAGCCTATAACCTTACTCCTGCTGATTTCCTGGCAACACTCACAGAACTCACTGTTGCTTCTATTGTTGAGAGCTATCGCAACTTCTTGCCTCAAATCCCAGATGAAGTACTCTTGTGTGGTGGAGGGGCAAGCAATTTATACTTGAAGCAACAGCTGCAAATTAGATTAGATTCGGTGCCAGTATTAACCACTGACCAGGTTGGGTTAAGTCGGGATTTTAAAGAAGCGATCGCATTTGCTGTTTTGGCTTATTGGCGTAACCTGGGTATTCCCGGCAATCTCCCTCAAGTAACCGGTGCTTCAGAGGCTGTATGTCTAGGAAAACTGTATTCTCCGAGATCCCAACACCAGTCATCCTAAAACTGGGTATTTTACCAATTAGGTCGAGGGCACCTAAGCGGTCTTGGGGAGGTCACGTCACTTGAACTTGCTAATGGTGCTTGAGATGACCATGAGGCAGTGCCAACCTGCAGGGATTCCCACGGGGCAAACAGCGGTGCGGACGCAGGTTCCGCACACAGACCCATGCGCCATGAGCAACTTTAGAATCCCCCGTGGTTGAGTTTGGAGCAGAGTTCAACTAGTTTGTCTGTTGATCCGTAGGAGTTGGGCTACTCCCGGAAGTTTGCCAATGGGATAACCTGAGGGGGTAAAGCCCACAACCCGCCGGTATAGCAGCTAGAATTAGTGGGGAATGATGAGAGGGTAATATTCAGTAACAGATTAAAGAGTAACACCGTGGCTCACACCTTTTTATTGGAGGCAGGACGCTGGACACTTCGGGGCAATTGGCTGGAACGCAATGGAAAATTAATTGTAGTCAGAGGTGGGACTATGGTTACCTGGAGTCGGGAAAACTGGTTTACTATGGTCACAAGACTGGTTTTTCCCAATAGTGAACGGGAGGATATCTCTTGCCAGTATCTAGGGCGTCTTGATACTGGCGAGCCAAAGTATACCTTTGTCTTACAACACAGCCTCCTAGGTCGTGTCGAGGGAGAAGGCTGGGTGGCTCCAGAATCCATTGTGCAACGGTATTGGGTATTAGGGGATCGCCAACGACGCAGTGGTTTTGAAACCCGGTATCAACGTAATGAAAATATATACTACCTCTCCAGTAGCATTATGGCAGGTCATTATCTCAGTAGCACAATGGAAGCAACTTTGAAACGTCAGCAAAAATAGAAGTATTCTGGAATTAAGGGAGTTTTAAAAGCAGTAGGCCTGTCACAGTTGCTTAAGAGCGTTCATCTTGCGCAAGTCCTTAGTCAGTTTTGTCCTTAATCATTAGTCCTTAGTCCTTTGTGATCCACATTAAGTCTACTAGTATTTACAAATGACCAATGACCAATGACTAATGATTCATGAACACGTTACATTCGGGATCTCACCAAGGAACTTATGATCACAGACCCTAACAAAGGTCGTCTACTAGCCAATCGCTATCAACTGGTCAAGTTGATCGGCAAAGGTGCTATGGGTCAAGTGTATCAAGCCAAAGATATGCTATTGGGAGGTGTAACCGTTGCTGTCAAATTTCTCTCCCATACATTATTGAACCAAAAAATGCGCGATCGCTTTGAACGGGAAGCAACGATTTGCGCTTTGCTTGGTGAGAAAAGCAATCACATCGTGCGAGTTAGGGACTATGGCATAGATGAAAATGATATTTCCTTCTACGTCATGGAATACTTGGCAGGGAGAAATTTAAGCGAAATAATTCACACTAAAACCTTATCCTTACCCCGATTTTTGAATATTGCCCGCCAAATTTGTCTGGGATTACAATGTGCTCACCAAGGCATTGTATTTAAAGGCACACTCACTCCAATTGTGCATCGTGATATTAAACCCAGTAACATTCTCCTTGTCGAAGATTCATCCTTCGGTGAACTGATCAAAATCCTTGACTTTGGCATTGCTAAGCTTCTTCAGTTTGATGGTTCTCAAACCCATTCTTTTATGGGTACCCTAGCCTATTGTTCACCGGAACAAATGGAGGGAAAGGAACTGGATAAACGCTCTGATATATATAGTCTCGGGGTGATGATGTTTGAGATGTTAACTGGTCACATGCCCATTCTTCCAGAAGATCATTCCTTTGGTAGTTGGTACAAAGCCCATCACTTCAGCCCACCTAAATCCTTTGGCTCGATTAACCCCAAACTAAAGCTGCCGAAGTCCCTAGAAAACCTAATCATGACCTGTATAGCGAAAGAGGTATCTGATCGTCCTCAAAATGTCGGGATTATCCTACGAGCATTGGATTCATTAAACGAAGGTCATGATCGCGGTCGCTATCTGGGTCATCGGATTCAAACAATACTATCCGAGAAGCCTCTGAGTAAGGCAACACAAATACTTCCTGTATCAGGGAATGATATTTGTCGGCAAACCTCCTGGCCCGATGACAAACCTAAAGCATCTATTGTCTTTCCTAAGATAATTCGTACCACTACCACAACCTTTCCTACCCTCTGGGTGATGCTGACTAAAGAAGAGATTGAGAACCGTCAGGTTAGTACACGCTACAATCAATTCTTGTATGTGATGGTACCTCATCCAATGGTGCTATGGATTACCGCAGTGCATAATCGCTACCAAGGTGCTTGTTGGCTTCCTTGCTACTTAGACCTCAAAACAAATCACGGTCAGAACATAGTCAGACTTTTGGGAGATACTGGATATTACCGTATTTTGTTTTTTGCCCAATCACAACCAGAATACTGTGCTAATGTAATGACCTCAACTATTGCTCCTGCCCAACGCCAGCTATTCATCGATTGGGCGAATACGTCTAAGACAATAAACTCAACTAATCAAGCAATGTTGAGCAAAGGAATACTTAAGCAAGAGTTTGAAAAGCTGAAGCCGAAGATTTTGATGAAGTTAGAAGCTGCTCATACAGATTACCCTACTGATATATCAGGTTAAAACTTGTTAGTGGCAACTTGTTACTTTAAAATAGATTTATTCTTTTCTATTTTTGATTTTCCCTATTAAACCCTTAGCCAAAACTAATATAGGGATAGCATCAAATCCCGCTGATACTTTTTCGTCAGGGGATGGTCATTACCGAGCACATCAAACACCGCAATCATAGATTTTCTTGCACCATCATCTCTATAGTTACGATGTTTACTGACGATTTCTAAAAAGATTTTCAGGGCTGCTTCATAGTCTCCCTCTACAACTAACCCAGATGCCTGAGCAAATAACTGATCTAATTCACTTTCCCCCATAGGATTCGCCTGCTGCTTAAATTGAATCAATGCTCTGATTGCTTGAGCTCTAGGGAAGTATTCTCGATCATTGTATTCAATGGTGTCTAGGAGTGTGCTTGCCTCTTCTGGCTCATTAATATGAACCAAAAAATTTGCAGCTTCAATGACTAAACTTTGATCCTCTGGATACTTGGCAATTAGCTGCTCAAACAGCTGTTTGGCTCTGGGTATATCCTCACTTGCCATGGCAACCCGAGCTTCTTCTAGTCCAATGTCTAGCTCAGACTTTAGATTTAACCTAGTCAACATTTCCCGCAACTGAATTTCTGGTAAAACCCCCACAAAACCAGGAATCATATCACCATTGGTGACAATTCTGACATCGGGTACTCCCTCAATTTGAAAATTATTCGCTAAGTCTTGATTGCGGTCAATGTCAACTTTTGCTAGAACAAAGTCGTATTCTTTAGCTAGTTTTTCTAAGGTTGGTTTTAGGAGTTGACAAGGGCCACACCACGTAGCAAAGAAGTCTACTAATACAGGCTTCTCAAAAGACTTTTCTAAAACTTCAGTGGCGTAATTGCTGCTAGTAACGTCTATAGAAAAACCCATATCAATTATTTCCGTTATCTTGCTGTTGAAATCAAAGATAAAATGTAAGCATATGCGCGCTCGCGCAGGCTACGCCAACAGCTAATGCTTACGAAGATAGGGAAGAGGAAGAAGAAGGAGGAGATAATAGCAGGTAATTTTTACCATAAAATAAAATATCCCTTTTCCACACTCCTACCTTCCGCCACACTCGACATCAAGTCAAGGTTTGAGTCAAAACCCGGGTGTCATTCCCCTCTTACCCTTATTTAGCGCGCAGAGGATGTAGCTAAGACTTTTCCTGAGCTAGATGCTGCACTGTCCCGGCTAGATTCTACGAGCTTGCCTAGGATAGCGCTAACGTTAGTCTTGGCATCACCAAAGAGCATATTGGTGTTTTCTTTGAAGAACAGGGGATTGCCAACGCCAGCATAGCCACTGGACATTCCCCGTTTCATAACCACCACTGTACCAGCTTTCCAAACCTCTAAGACTGGCATGCCAGCAATTGGGCTACTGGGGTCTTCCATGGCACTAGGATTAACCGTATCATTAGCACCAATCACAAGTACTACATCGGTTTCTGGGAAGTCGTCGTTAATTTCATCCATTTCTAGAACGATATCATAAGGCACATTTGCCTCAGCCAGGAGCACGTTCATGTGTCCTGGTAACCGTCCAGCGACTGGATGAATGCCAAAGCGAACATTTATACCAGCATTCCTCAAAATCTTGGTAATATCGGACACCGGGTGCTGAGCCTGAGCTACTGCCATGCCGTAACCGGGAACAATCATAACACTCTTGGCTCCTTGTAGCAGCTCTACGGTATCTTCTACTGTAGTCTCGGTGACTTCACCTTCCGGCTGATCACCACCTTTAGCTTTAGCTGTAGTTCCTGCACCTTCGCCGAAGCCTCCTAAAATCACGCTGAAGAAGGAACGGTTCATGGCTCGGCACATGATATAGCTGAGGATAGCACCACTACTACCTACTAGGGCACCAGTGATAATTAACAGGTCATTGGACAGCATAAAGCCTGCTGCTGCAGCGGCCCATCCGGAATAACTATTGAGCATGGAGATGACCACTGGCATATCAGCACCTCCAATAGCAGCTACCAGGTGGATGCCTAAAACTGATGCGATCGCAGCCATAATCAACAGGGGTTGCAGACCAGTCGTCCCCTCTGCTGTCATGAACTGGTAACCCAGCCCGATCACAGCCCCAAGCATAGCCAGATTGAGTACGTGGCGTGCTGGCAACATTAGGGGTTTGCTGCTGATGATAGCTCGTAGTTTCCCAAAGGCTATCACTGAACCGGTGAAGGTAATTGCCGCAATGAACACACCAATATAAATTTCTAACTGGTGAATAGTTATTTCTGCACCCGTTAGAGATTCCTCCGGTTGCAGGTAATTGGCAATACCCACCAGTACAGCTGCAAGACCGACAAAACTATGGAGAATTGCTACCAGTTCTGGCATGGAGGTCATGGCTACCCGAGATGCCACGATCGCACCAATAATCACTCCTGGCAGAATCATCCCTCCCAGAGTGAGGTATGCGGTTACATTGCTACTTAGGGCAGTGGCAACAAAGGCAATCAGCATCCCAAGAATGCCGTAAATATTACCTTTACGCGCGCTTTCCTGGTTGGACAATCCCCCCAGGCTGAGAATGAACAAAGCACTAGCTGCAATATAGGCAACTGTCAACAGATTATTTGACATAGTCTCCTTAGTTTTATGGTGTTCAACTTGAATGTTGTTAGCCTTTGGCGTTCGGTGAAGGGTAGGTTAGTTGGTTGAACGCGCACGCGTGGCCAAAGGCCAAGGTTAGTTGGTTGAATGTTGAATGGTGAAGGTTTTTATAACCGGCTAACCGGCTAAGCGGTTAACCGATTGCTAACCTACTTCTGAAACATCTTGAGCATGCGTTGGGTTACTAGGAAGCCACCGGAGATGTTGATGGTTCCAACTAAAATTGCGATCGCACCCAGAATAGTAGTAGGTGAGGTAGCTGCGCCAGAAATTTGCAGCATTCCACCAATGATGATGATGCCGCTAATGGCATTAGTAACACTCATCAACGGAGTGTGCAGGGCTGGTTTTACGTTCCAGATCACTTGCCAGCCTACGAAACAGGCCAGGATAAATACCGTGAAGTGGGAGAGGAAAGAAGGTGGTGCTCCGATGCCCAAGCCAACTAGGGCGAGTCCCACTAATACTGGCCAGAGCAAGCCCATGATACCCTTTGATTTCTTCGTCTCTGGCACAGACTCCTCTTTAGTTACCGCAGTCTGGGGTTCGGGTGCCGGTTTGGGAGGTGCTGGAGGTGTAGGGCGCTTGGGTGGGGGCCAGGTTACATCCCCAGCGTTTAGCACTAAGGCTCCCCGAACCACTTCATCCTCCATATCGACACGGTAATTTTCACTACCACCCATGTCCTTGAGGAGATGACAAAGGTTGGTGCCATAGAGTTGGCTAGATTGAGTAGCCATACGACTGGGTAGGTCAGTCAAACCAATGATGGTCACACCTTTGTATTTGTAGACCTCATTGGCTTTGCTAACTTCACAGTTGCCCCCTTGCTCAGCTGCCATATCGACAACCACTGAGCCTTCTTTCATACTCGCTACCATTTCTTCAGTGATCAGTAGCGGCGCTTTTTTACCAGGGATCAGCGCAGTGGTGATGATGATGTCCACTTCTTTAGCCTGTGCAGCGAACAATGCCATCTCCGCCTCGATGAACTCTTTACTCATCACCTTGGCATAGCCCCCAGATCCTGTACCGTCTTCTTTGAAGTCCAGTTCCAGGAACTCTCCCCCCATGCTTTCCACTTGTTCCTTAACCACGGGGCGGGTATCGAAGGCGCGCACAACAGCACCCAGACCTTTAGCGGTACCAATAGCAGCCAGTCCAGCTACTCCAGCACCAATCACCAACACTTTAGCTGGGGGAACTTTCCCGGCTGCAGTAATTTGCCCAGTAAAGAAGCGGCCAAAGTTATTAGCTGCCTCAATCACAGCCCGGTAACCAGCAATATTGGCCATAGAACTGAGGGCATCCATCTTTTGCGCCCTCGTGATGCGGGGTACCGCATCCATAGCCAACACGGTAGCCTTACGGCTTGAAAGTTGTTCGAGCAGTTCTTGGTTTTGGGCTGGCCAGATAAAGCTGATTAAAGTGCCATTTTCTGATAGCAACTCAGACTCATGCTTGTTTAGAGTTGGATGCATCTGAGGAGGACGCACTTTTAGGACAATATCTGCCTCTGACCAAAGGCTATTGGCATCAGGGATGATTTGGCATTCTGCTTGTTCGTAAGCATTGTCAGGAAAATTAGCTGTCTCTCCTGCTCCCGATTCAATCAGCACATCAAAGCCAAGTTTCTGGAGCACCTTCGCTGTATCCGGTGTAGCAGCTACCCGGCATTCACCTGGGTAAACTTCTTTGGGGATACCAACCTTCATGCGAGTTTTGGTTGGCTGTAAATCTGACGTTTCAGCCTCTTTGGGAATGGCTAGGGTCATTGACTCTCCTTCAGTTGTCTAAATGGAATAACGACGGAAAATTCATTGATCACTAAGGTGGGTCTAGAGGCATCAGGCAAAGGATGTCCAGACCAGCCACTTTCAGGGGCTAAGGCCACCGTATCTCCTAACATAGCTTTTGGTCATGGGTGACAAGTACTCCTTAAGTAAGGACAACAAGAATCAGGAAAACTGGCAATAATAACTGTTTTCCGTAACTATTTTCGGTAAATAGAATCAGGTAACAACTTCTTATCGAAATGTTGTGCCTTGATGACAATCTATCGTTCTATTTCTTTTAATTTCGAGTGGTTTTTAGCAACTGGTAGCTTCTTCTTGCTGGGGGATGTTCACCCTGTTTAGAGGATTCCCAAGTTCAACTAGAACGGGATCAGTTTGCTCCCTGACACCGCCAATGCCCTTAAGGGTCGGTGATTGACTTGCTCTTGAGAGGAAAACCTCCCAGCCTTAATTGTCTGATCAGCTGACTGGCTTCCCATCTGTGCTATTTTTCGTTGTATGCTACTTGTCCTTGTATCCAACACCAGGCATCGCCTCTTGCTGAATTTAAACTGCTGGCATAAATTTTTCTATATAAATTTCTCTGACTGTTCAAAGACATGTGTCCCCATAACCGGATCTCTGTTTGGATCCTATGGTGATCTGCCAAAAGAGAGGATTATTTTTAACTTGTTTTAGGAATTGTGCTGTTGCACTCAGTTGTGGTAAGTAATTTTTACTAGTCAGATCGATTTATAGGTGATGGGGTGATGGGGTGTAGTGGGTGATTAAGGTGTAGCGATAGGGTTTGAAATTGGTATTAGAGATATATTGCGTATATATATTGTGTATATTTTTGCGTATATATATATAAGTAGTACAGTGAAAAAAACCAATAACTGTTAATTGTTAGCTCAAGTCAGCAGCATTAGATTTATGCTATCCACACAATCTTCCATCAAAAGCCTGATTTCCGCGATCGCATTAGCTGGTTGTGTCTTGACCGGGCTATCGGTTCGGAGCTTAGCCCAGAGTAATCCTGGATTGGTACTCTGGAGTGGTGTTAAGCGGGAAAATATCCTGAGATATCACCTAGATTTTAACGGTGCCCCCAATTACTGGGATCGTTACCGCTTGAAGATTCCCAAGAAGAAACTGGAATTGGGAGTTGCTCAGTTTTCTATTTCTTATCCAGATTACTACGATGGTAAGTTCGACGTGGACAAAATTGAAGTGCGCGTTGACGGTAAATCCCTCCCGGTCTCTGAAGTAGTCTGGGACAAAGAGAATTATAGCGTTCAGATTTACATGGAAGAGCCAGTTCCAGCCAAGCAAAATGTGGAATTAGTATTTTCCAATGTCAAAAACCCTGATGGGGGTACTTATTACTTCGTTTGTTATGTCTTAGCCGCTGGTGATATTCCACTACCCAGTTATATCGGTACCTGGATTGTTAGTATTGGTCGTTAATCTATTGTAGTTCTGAATTGGGTGAGATAAATCGTCCTAGGTTTTAGGGAGCAGGGAGCAGGGAGCAGGGAGTAGGGGAAAGAGTGTTGGTTTTCCGGTGTAGGGTAACCGTCACCCCGTCATAGCCTCTCCCCATCTCCCCAAAGCGCCCCCATTCAGAATTTAAATCGGTGACAGCTTATTCCCACTCCCCTCCTCACTACACCTGCCATACCCCCTTGTTGATTAGACCTCCCAGAAAAACTAGCGAAGTCTATTGATCACTTGTACTAATTTGATTTGTTTTTGATTTCTCTTTAATTTCCGTTTTGTCTACATGATACCTTACATCGATTTCCTTGGGAGTAGCTTTTAGGTGAAAAAGGTAGCGACCGTTGATCATATAGATTGTGGTGATAGCTCCTATAGCAAATATCAGGACTCCACAGAGCGGTAAGGAAATTTGCCAAACTGGGAAGTTGTGCTTACTTGGTTTTTTCTGTTGATTCTTTAACATAGTGATTGAGGAATCCAAGACGAGTGTTAAAATAGCCACGATTTCCTGTTGAGTGCCTGCCTAGACGCTACAAACTATCCAGCAGGCTTTCACTCAGAGTAGAATTCCTACCCCAAAGAATTTTCCAGCAAAATTAGTAGGCATGTTGTTTCAACGTCTACTAGCAGCTTTAGAGTCTGATTACGAGGCTACATAGTTAATGTGCCTGTTCAAGGATTCTGTGACATTGACTGGTTCATTCCTATAGAGGTACTGCTATTCAAAATTCAAGCACCCTCTTTTTTTTTGAAAATTTTCCCGAGAGGGTGTCACACTTTCTGACCGTTCTGCACATATATATAGAAGAGGCTGGACGTTCTATGACCAAAAGTGAGAGCGGCCTATGTGTCTATCCAGAACGTTTAAAAATATCCGTCTCTTTAGGGAACATGTCACCCCGTCAGCATTTGTACTAATTATCTAGCCCCCTCATGGGTTTAAGCTTACTCTGATGATACATAGTTCATTTGTTCTGCAACTTTGACCTGCTCCCGAGTCTCTTTGTCTCTTTGTGTCTTTAAGGGGTGTCTTTACTATTCCCAAAGTTACAAGATAATTGTTCAAAAAGGAGGTGGTGCTCAATGTCACCATAGGAGACATAATAAATGACGATTAAAAAAACTTTCACCCCTCGGGAAAAGTTTTAATCAGCGGTTAAACATTTATTTAACCAAACCTCATTAGAAACTAAGGAAGCAAACTATTATGCTGCATTATTCAAAGGAATCAAGTCGAAACTACGCCAATTTAAATTTTCTGATGACCAAATATATGAGGTGATTAATGAAACCTATTTACGGGGAATAAAACTGCTAGACTCTGGCCAAGAGATTGAAAAACCTAGAGCCTGGATCAGGGCGACTTCCTTAAATGTCATTCGTGAGATGAGCCGGAAACCAAAAAAAGAGCAGTTATGGGACTCTAATTTAATACAGCATCAAATAGCAGTAGAAGCCAGCAATAGTCTCGACTCGGCAAACTATGACGATAAAGACTTAAGGCTGCTGGAGCTAGCCCTTAAAAAATTAGAACCAAAGGACTACAAGCTAATCGTCTTACGAGAAATAGAAGGCTTATCTTGGAAACAAGTAGTAAACCATCTAGCTTCTCAGGGAGAATATATTACTGAGGCGTCTGCCAGACAGCGAGGTAAACGTGCCCTAAAGCGTTTGCGCAAAATCTTTTTTGAGCTTAAGCCTCATCATCAGTAAACAAAATCTTATGATTAGCTATAGCTAATTAGGGTGCGGAAACCGCTTGGGGGCATTCCTGATCTGATTGCCCCAATCTTCCTTTATTAATTAAACTATATTTTTTTCACTATTTTTATTTCTTTGTCAACAAATAAAAAATCAATCTTATTAATTAAATAAAATTGCAAAAAAATGAGCATAATCCCACCAAAAAAAAGTCAATTATCAGAAGAGTATCGCCAGCTAATAGCTCTTCCCATTTTGTCTGAATTAGAGGCAAATCGGATGGCAGAAATCCTAGAGCTAGCTAATCTTGATGAATCTCTTAACTGCTTAATTGAGGAAATTGAAATTACCGAATATTTAAAACTAGAACAGTGGAATCAAGGTCTTCGGAAGTTACTGAAGGTGGTTTCAACAGAGGAGCCATGCCCTAATACAGCATCCCAGGACTAAACTATCTGAGGTGGTGTAAGCCATCAGTGGTCAGTGGTCAGTGGTCAGCCTTGTGGCACAGGCTTCCAGCCTGTGACCTAACTCATAAGCTGAATGCTGAATGCTGAATGCTGAATGCTGATCCCTTGGCTTGATAGATCACCCCTTAACATGGTAAGATCAAGAGTCAGCTATAGTTGGCAATCAATCCTTCATAGTATTCGTTAATAGTATTCTTCCAGCAAACCCATGACTCAACGCACTCTAGGCGGAACCAACCGTAAGCAAAAAAGAAAATCCGGTTTTCGTGCCCGGATGCGCACCAAAGATGGTCGCAATGTAATTAGAGCTCGCAGAAGCAAGGGACGGCGTCGTCTCTCGGTCTAGTCATCCAAGCATTGATGCCGACCTGCTGCAAGTGAAAGGTAAAAGGTGAAGAAACAGCCATTTCCGGTGGCTTTTCTGCCTTGATCCTGCTCAAGGAATTGACATTCATCAAGGATTACAGTTAAGCATTGGGATTGCCTCAAGCCAATCGACTTAAGCACTGGCGAGATTTTAAGACAGTTTATCGCTGGGGTATCCGTCGTTCAGGGCGTTACCTAACATTACGGGGTTTACAACAGAGTACTATTCCCGCGATTGCTAAAGACACCATTGCGCGACAAAAATCCCTACCAGAGGATTGCCCTCCCTCCCGCCTTGGCATCTCCATCAGCCAAAAAGTAAGTAAGAAAGCAGTTGTTAGAAATCGGATTAAGCGGCAAATTAAAGCCGCCCTCAGGCAGTTATTACCACGCCTATCCCCCGGTTGGAAACTAGTCGTAATCGTAAAACCAGAAGCTAGAGAGTGCGAATATGCACAACTTTTGAGAGAATTAGAAAAGTTGTTGGTAAAAGCAGAGGTGTTGGATGGGCATTAGAGAAGATGTATTTTATGAGGGTGGCCCCCACCGGGGAGATCTGATCATTAGCATATTGTTGGCATTTACGATTATATTCATACCTCTAACCGTAGCTGCTATTGTCAGGGCTCTATGGCTACGGTATCGGATTACCAGCCGCCGCATATCAATAACTGGGGGTTGGCGGGGACGCGATCGCTCAGATGTGATCTATTCCGAAATTTCAAAGATTGCCACAGTTCCCCGTGGTATAGGAACTTGGGGAGATATTGTCGTGACCCTAAAAGATGGTAGCCGTTTGGAAATGCGCGCAATACCGCGCTTTAGAGAAATTTACGACTACATTGCCGAACGAACAGCAGACAAAACAGGCAAAGCTGTTAGTGCCATCAAAATGATGTAGAAAGCACATTGAAAAGAAAACCTTGACATGGGTGAGTTGCCCTGATCTGGTCGACCCTTGCCTAAATCTGGCCACCTAAATCGGCTAAACTGCTTCATGTAATTAGATCTACCTGAGAAATGTCGGAAACCCGAACCGCATAGGGACGGAGATTAGTTACATTAGACACAGAAAACTTTACAATAGCGCCTAGGTTAACCTCAAACGAATGGACTTTGGTATCGGATTTATCTCCAACAACGTCATGCTGCCAATCCTGGATTTCTTTTACGGGATTGTGCCTAGCTATGGTTTAGCCATAATAGCCTTGACCCTGGTGATTCGCTTTGCCCTCTTCCCTCTTAATGCTGGCTCCATTCGCAACATGAGGAAGATGAAAATCACCCAACCCCTGATGAAGAAGGAGCAAGAAGCAATAAAAGAGCGCTACAAGGATGACCCGGCTAAACAGCAGGAAGAAATGAGTAAGCTGTTCCAAAAGTTTGGCAACCCCCTAGCCGGTTGTTTGCCACTGTTGGTACAAATGCCGGTTCTGTTTGCCCTATTTGCCACCTTGCGGGGATCACCGTTTGCAAACATTAACTACGACGTCAACTTACAAATTTTTCCCCAAGAACAGCTGGAATATATCCAGCCTAAAGTCTTTACCACCAAACCCCAAAATATTTACATTACCGATGGCTTACATGAACCAGTCATCGCCCTACTTCCGGCAGGAAATAAGCTGGTAGTTGGGGAAAAAACCAAAGTAGAGTTTCAAACTGTTGAAGGTCAACCCTTAAACCAACTAATTGCTCAGCATCCAGAAACCGATATCACTCCCACTTGGCAAATAGTCAACGGAGAAGACCGCTTACGTATTCTTGAAGATGGGACACTAGAAGCCCTGATGCCTGGAGAGGTAAAGCTTCAGGGAACCTTACCGGGAATAGCTGCTAACAAAGGCTTTCTATTTATTGATGCTTTAGGAAGAGTGGGTGCTTTTGATGACGATGGCACTATCCACTGGGATATCGTAGGTATGATTCTCTTCTTTGGGATCAGTTTGTACGTCAACCAGCTCTTGTCTGGTTCAGGTGCAGGTGCCGGGCAAGGCGGTGACCAGCAAAAGGTAGTTAATCAGATTACTCCAGTATTGTTTTCTGGCATGTTCTTATTCTTTCCCCTGCCAGCTGGGGTATTGATGTATATTGTTGTAGCTAATATATTTCAAACTATCCAGACTTTCATTCTATCGAGAGAACCTCTGGATGAGAATTTGCAAGAAATAGTTGAGCAGCAGGAAAAAGAGGCAAAAAGACAAGCAGCTAAGTCTGGAGAGGGTCGAGAGGCATTGCCTTTTGAGCCCAAGCGTTCAAAGAAAAAGGCATCAAGTTAGTTTAGTATGGTAAATCAACATCAGGAGCGTGGAAAAGAGTGGTTAGAAGAACTCCTGCGCTTATCTCGATTGCCCGCCAGTATAGAGGTAGCTGATGGTGACGCTCCCCTAGGAGAGCGACCCAGCTACTGGTTGACAATCGATAATAGTCAACTGACCTCCAAAGACACTCAAACTTTAATTGGTCGGGAAGGGGAAGTTATCGATTCTATCCAGTACTTAGCCAATTCCCTCCTTAACTTGGGTCATGATGAGGAGCAACAAGCCGTTTACGTCATCGATATCGATAGCTATCGAGCCAGACGGCAAGTGGAACTTCAAGCGATCGCTGAACACGCTGCTATGAAAGTCCGTCAGACCGGGAAAGAATTTGAATTGAAATCCCTATCGGCAGCAGAGCGGCGTCAAGTCCATACCCTATTCAAGGCTTTTGAGGATTTAGAAACTCTTAGTCGAGGGCAAGAGCCAGACCGACGACTGGTGGTGCGTCGCAGGTATTGACAGATTAAGAGTTTTAACCCTCTCACTGCTGATTTCACTTGGGATTATTCCCACCACCTGACTAACATAATGCATTAACTCTATATAACTATTTAAGTCTATAAATGGTCGCTTTTTGCTGAGTGTTTGAGAAGCTCAAGGTTAACCATCAACCCTTAACAGTCAACTGCAAAGGATAAGCATTATGGAGGCTACATATATTCCTGAGTTGCTCAAATTACCAGAGCACAGAGAAGTAACTCCGGTCAATCAATTCTTGGTGGATTTACAGACACTGACCCCAGTTCGAGGTCAAGTGCAAGTGGCTCATCAAGGAAATTACCTGGAGGTCTGTGCTCAAGCAGAAACGATCATTACCTTGACTTGTCACCGCTGCTTAAAACAGTACAACCACCGCCTAACCATCGATACATCCGAATTAGTTTGGTTAGCTTCCTCAGCTGACCAACTGTCGGATGAATCCCTAGAGGAGGAGATAACCTGGGATGATTTACAAGAAACCCTTCCAGCTCAGGGGTATTTTTATCAAGACACTTGGTTATACGAACAACTATGTCTGGCAATTCCGCCACGGCAGCTGTGTGACCAAGAATGTATAGGTATTCAGATTAACGATAACAGTGAAGCAGAGTTACGGGATCAACTACGGGATCAACGTTGGGGCGCTCTGGAATCCCTGAAGAGAAAACTTCCTGGATAGTAAGTTGCCTGGTAGTATAATGCTGAAGGGGAAATTGGTCAGGGAGTTACTAGCAGCAGAGCCGTTATCCAAGTTTCTTGGAAATAAAAATGCTATGTTTAAGGTTTAATTATTTTTTTCTAGTATTTATTGTTTGAGTAATTGGCTCTTATATAGGAATCCGTTTAGGAATTGTCAGAATTTTTGACGCTATATTCCCTACTCCCTTTTCCCTATTCCCTGTTCCCTGTTCCCTTTGCTATATGAATTTCAATGACGAGTTTGAGCTTCTGCTACGTGCTCGCTACCCTTTATTATATATTCCCACTCTAGAAGAAGAGCGAGTAGAAACAGCGATCAAGCAATCCGCTAAACGTTTGGGTAATCGTGGTGTCTATATCTGGGATTTTGTAGATGGTTACCAAGGAAATCCTAATGATATCGGCTTTGGACGCCGCAATCCCTTACAAGCTTTAGAATTTGTAGATAAAATTGGAGAAAGTGCTGCTGCCATCTTTGTATTAAGAGATTTTCACCGATTCTTAGAAGATGTATCAGTTGCTCGTAAACTCAGAAATCTGGCACGTACCCTCAAATCCCAGCCTAAGAATATAGTTATCGTTACCCCCCAAGTGTCGGTTCCCTCGGATTTAACGGAAGTGCTGACAGTGCTGGAATTCCCCTTACCAACGGCATCGGAAATTAAAGCTGAGGTTAAACGTTTGTTGGGGGCAACCGGTCAAAATCTGACTGAGAAAATCATTGATGAGCTGGTGCGCTCGGCTCTTGGTCTTTCCTTAGAAAGAATTCGTAGGGTCCTAGCTCGTGGGATTGCCTCTAATAATGCGATCCAACCTTCAGATGTGGAACTAATTTTAGAAGAAAAGCGTCAATCCATTAGGCAAACCCAGATCCTAGAGTTCTACCCAACCCAAGAAAAAATTTCCGACATCGGTGGCTTAGACAACCTCAAAGACTGGCTACTGCGACGGGGTGGAGCATTTACAGAACAGGCTCGACAATACGGGTTACCCCATCCTCGTGGTTTACTCTTAGTGGGGATTCAAGGAACTGGGAAATCCTTAACTGCAAAAGCGATCGCAAACCACTGGCACCTACCCCTGCTACGTTTAGATGTCGGTCGTCTATTTGGTGGCTTAGTAGGGGAATCAGAATCCCGTACTCGGCAGATGATTCAGCTAGCCGAAGCTCTCGCTCCCTGCATCCTCTGGATTGATGAAATTGACAAAGCCTTCTCAGGTCTATCCTCTAAAGGGGATGCAGGCACAACCAGTCGTGTCTTTGGTACTTTTATTAGCTGGTTAGCTGAGAAAAAATCCCCAGTATTTGTAGTAGCTACCGCCAATAACATCCAAGCCTTACCCCCAGAAATGCTTCGCAAGGGTCGATTTGACGAAATCTTTTTTGTTGGTTTGCCCAACCAGGAAGAACGTCGTGCTATTTTCGATCTACACCTATCCCGGCTGCGACCTCATAATCTTAAGAGTTACGCTTTAGACCGATTAGCCTACGAAACCCCTGATTTCTCTGGGGCAGAAATTGAGCAGACCCTGATCGAAGCCATGCACATCGGCTTTAGCCAAAACCGAGACTTTACCACAGATGATATTCTAGAAGCCGCTAGCCAAATTATCCCCTTAGCACGGACAGCCCAAGAGCAAATCCAATTTTTACAGGATTGGGCAGCTGCCGGAAAAGCTCGTATGGCTTCTCGCAATACCCCCTTAAATGATCGGATTCAGCGCCAACTCCAGTAATTAATCATATATAGCAGTTCTCAATTAGGTGAGATACTTCATCCTGAGTTAATGGGAGTAGGGAGTAGGGAGTAGGGAGTAGGGAGTAGGGCTAATAAAATTGACTTGACCTGATAAGTATGATCGACGCTATCGATTAATGTCAACTAGATTAATTTAGAATTTTATCATTAACTGTTGCTAGAACAATCTGTTAACCTTAACCCTTCAACCTGTTAACCTTGGCCTTTCGGCCACGCTACGCGAACACCCTTTAACCTGTTAACCTTGGCCTTTGGCCACGCTTCGCGAACAACCTATTAACCTTGGCCTTTGGCCACGCTTCGCGAACAACCTGTTAACCTTGGCCAAAAGGCCACGCAATCGCGTTCAACCTTTATCTTTAATATCTTCCCATGAGTCTGTCCAAGATAGCTCAGTTTATCATTGGTTTTATTCTTGGCATTGCCATCTTAGCAGGTGCTGCTGTTGGTACAGTTTATTACTTCTTTACTAAACTAGCAGCTGAGCCTGAAAAACCCGTCTTTGCTGAGGAGCGACCCAAGAAGTCACCGTCACCAAAAGCTCAGCCCACCAGTTCATCTGGGCAGTCTAAACCAGCAACTACTCCCAAACCCATTCCTAGTCCTAGTCCTTTACCAAAACTAGAACCGGGTGCTTATCGAGCCAGTGTTACTTGGCCACAGGGGTTGATTCTTCGGGACTCCCCTAGCCTGAACGCTCAACGCATAGGTGGTATTGGCTACAATCAGACCCTGATCATCCTCGGATACAGTGATGATAAGCGATGGCAGAGAGTACGCGTGCCTGGTAGTGACCAAAAGGCTTGGGTTAAAGCAGGTAATGTCAAAAAAATAGACTAATCAATAGATTAATAGTTTCGAGGAACACTCAACACTCAACACTCAATACTTAACAAGTATTCTTTTTGTTAAGAAAAATAGCTAAATATTAATCTTGATTGCGATCTTGCCGATCTAGCTTTAACGCCAGAATCCAGAATGATAAGGTTATGAAACTAACTTTTGACACCATCAAAAAAGTTAAATTTCTGGTTAACTGAATTTCTGGCTAACACGTTTATGTACAACAAAAATACAAATAAGGATCTTTTGGGTGCTGCTATTACTGCTGCTTTGGGTGCCGGGATTGTCACCTCATTTGCCGTCAGCCAAGGTCAACACCCAATGATTGCTATAGGAATTACTGCTATGGCTGGCTTAGTTGGTGCCTTGTTACATCAGGCTGACTTGGTATAAATAAAAGTCTTATGATAAGTAATTAACAACTTGCTAATTATGTGATGGGCTAATTGGAACAAACCACAAGATTCTGCTCACCCGTATCAGGAAACCCGTTAGACATCCATCCATTAACAGGATACGTTATTCTTGCCCACTCGCGCCTTTGGAAGTCCAGGAAAAATTGCTGTTGAGGGGGACGGTTGACCAGTGTTACTTTAACTCCATTGGAGACAAGACCCAGTCGAGAAGAGTTAATATCCGGTCGTCTACGGACAGCTATACCATCATTACCTTTATATATAACTTCGCGACAGAGAGATTGTCTTTGATTAGTGCTTACTCTTACTGTCTGCTGACAGAACTTGAGATCTTTAGCTCGGACAAATCCAGGAATGGGGGAGTTGATCGCGATCCAACCATTTTTCCTAACCTTGTTTTCGGCCAGAATAACTTCTTCATTAGGCTCTAAGGTTCTGATTGGTTGGATTGATGGCTGTTTGTAGATAAACATTGACTCCTTAGCTTGGCGGCAGACAGATTGTGCTCGTAATGGGCGTACTCCTCCTATCCCCGGCGGACAGAGCTTCAGATATTTGGCTTGGACAAATCCAGGAATCGGGGAATTGATCGCGATCCAACCATCTTGGCTAACCTTGTCTTCGGCCATAATAACTATTTCATCAGGCTCTAAGGCAATCATTGGGTTAGAGGTTGATCGCTGTTTGTAGATAAACATTGACTCAGCAGCGGCTCGACATTGATCCATCAATCCCTGAGCCACTTGAAATTTCCCTTGAGTCTGGGCTTCGGTTGGTTTTGCCGAGGGTATGCTGTTGGCGGAATTGGTGCTGGGAATTACGGTAGCCCTAGCCCCTACTCCCCCTAAACTGCTCAAGACTAAAGCTAGGACGGGGAGAAACTTACTCCAGTGACGAATAGTGGTCATTTTAAAACTATTGCGTTATGGTTAGAGAGGAGAATTGCTCTGTTTTGGTAAGACTCTTGCTCTATAACTACATGCTTTACTATCGGATTACGTAAAATTTCTGAGATTCTATTGTCCGAAACATTACCAATGCTCTACTGTTCTCTGTTAAACTAACGGTGAAAGTTTCCTTGGAAGAATCATGGAGACCCTTGCCTATCTTCATCTTGCCTTAAGCGAAGAAGAGCTAGCTTATACTCCTTCAGTTTTGACAGAGTCGAATCAAAAATTGTTTCAGTGGCTCAAGGAGTATAAGCTAGTTACTCACCATCGGATTTATTTACTGTTGCTAATTGCCATACTTAGCATTGTGGCCATGGCAGAAGAAGCCCTAGCCCAAAGGGTGCTGCGGGAAGGTCGTAGGGGAGCCGATGTAACGGAGGTTCAGCGTCGTTTGCGAGAACTCGGGTATTTCAATCGGCAACCAACTGGCTATTTTGGTTCAATTACTAAAAATGCTGTGATTCGGTTCCAACGAGACAAGGGGCTTCCTGGTGATGGGGACGTCGGAGCACGAACCAGAGCAGCACTCTTTCCATCCCAAACCAGAGTAGCACCATCCCGTAGCAATGTTAATCAATTTGGACTCAGACGAGGGTCTCGTGGATCAGCGGTTACGGAAGTCCAGCGACAGTTAGGAGAACTGGGGTATTTCAATGCCGACCCAACCGGTTACTTTGGTCCAGTTACAGAACAAGGAGTGATTCGATTCCAAACAGACTATGCTCTCAGGGCTGATGGGATTGTGGGATCACAAACTAGAGCAGAACTATCTAATGCTTTAGTTACTCAATCACAACCGTTTGGATTCCTACCTGGGGCGATGCCTCTTCCTCCTGCTAACAATAGCCGTGAAGAACCCATAGCATTTGGTAGTCCTATCCGTAGTAAGGAACTAAGACCGGGCGATCGCGGTCGAGAGGTTATAAGTCTTCAGGAAGCGTTGAGATCTCAAGGGTTTAATCCCGGTCCTGTTGATGGGAGATATGGCGAACAAACTGAGGATGCAGTGTTTAAATTTCAGATACGTAATAATAATCTACTTCCAACCGGGATAGCTGATTTACAAACCCTGCAAGCATTGGGAATTATTGATATAAATCCTGGAGCTGAGAAGGATCGCTATGTGGTGGTGATACCCATTCACAATGATAAAGTGCTAAATCAGATCAAGCTGACTCGTGGTATTATATCTGACGATGATATTATATCTAAGGACAATCGAGGCCGTTATTTTAATGCTGGAGCGTTCTCTAGCCGTAGTGAAGCGGAAAGTCGTTCCCATGAATTGCGATCGCAAGGATTTGATGCCCGGGTAGCCTATTTTTAAGTCAGCTCATGTCTACTAACAAAGAAATAGATCGGGGTGCTCCCTGAGATATTTAACCTCAGGTATTTATAAATTCAATAAATTTTGAACAACTAGAACCCTAGGACAAGGGATAGCTAGGGTTATAGCTAGGATACGATTAGTAAGAAGCCCACACTTCCCTAATCGTTAAGTTAACTAATAAGTAAGTTAATAGGTAAGTGTGGGAATATGTCACCAAGGGATTAACTCAAAGCTTCCAGATAATCCCGAACTCGGTTACGGCGCTTGGGTTGCCGCAACTTTTGTAAAGCTTTAGCTTCGATTTGGCGTACCCGCTCCCGAGATAGATCTAAAGCGCGACCAATCTCAGCGAGAGAGTAAGGCTGGTTATCTCCCAAGCCAAACCGCATCCGAATTACATCCCGTTCACGGTTGGTTAGATCGGCTAGGAGTTGCTGTAAATCCCGTTGTAAAGCTTCTCGCATCAACACTTCTTCTGGAGAGGTTTCCTCAGTTTCGAGTAAATCTCCTAGTTCGGTGTCTCGTTCCTTACCAACTTTAATTTCCAAAGAAACAGAGCGGGGTACTCGTAGTAATACTTCTCGTACCTGAGCCGCAGTCATTTCTAATTCCACAGCAATATCATCAATGGTTGCTGTGCGCCCACGTTCCTGGGAAATCTTCCGTTGGGCTTTTTTGATTTTATTGAGCTTCTCAGTAATGTGAACTGGTAGGCGAATGGTACGGCTTTGGGTAGCGATCGCCCGGGTGATTCCTTGACGGATCCACCAGTAAGCATAGGTGCTAAATCGGTAGCCTTTGGTCGGGTCAAATTTCTCAACCGCTCGCTCTAATCCCAGAGTTCCTTCCTGAATTAAGTCTAGGAGTTCCAAGCCACGGTTTTGATACTTCTTCGCTACTGACACTACTAGACGTAGGTTAGCTTTGATCATGTGTTCCTTAGCTTGGAGCCCTTCAGCTTGTACCTGCTCTAGCTCTTTGGATGTTAGTTCAGCTAACTCTGCCCAACGCAGTTTGCCAGCTGACATACTCGGCTTCAGTTGAGAAACGTCAATTCCTGCAGCCGTTGCCCACCGTTCCAAGGAAGGACGGTGACCTAACTGGGACGCTAGACGATCATGGGTTTCAATCAGGTGGACAAAGCGCTCCATGACTTTATCCTCAGATATAGCCGACTTATTGCGCAGCCGTAGTAGTTTCATGTAGCGCTGAACTTTTTGAGCTTCCGAGACTTCCTCATCTCGCCTCAGTAGACGAACCCGACCAATTTCCTGGAGATATAACCGAACTAGGTCGGTGGTGCGACGGGTGCTATTTTTGGTTAAGCTAGCCGCGTCTACACCCTCAATCTCCACATCAACTAAGTCATCCACTGATCCTTCCCCATCGTCCCTTGGGCCATTAAGCTCAAAGCTATAGGCAGAAGTCTCGTGATCTAATTCTGTGTCGGCATAGAAAGGAGTGGCTGGCATAATGATCTCTCGATTACAACCAGTGACAACACGGAATTGTGTTTGTCACACTTAGTACTAGAATTCCCACCCATGATGACCGGAGAAACAGCTACTAAAATTTTTTTTCCGGCAAGACTTACCGGTTATCCCTGGTAGCCCTTATTAGTATCCGTAGCTAACGGTTCACCCGATGTCTCCACCTGACCTTGCCCGTAAGGGCTAAAGGTTGATAGATGGCTAAAGGAACGGGATTTCCTGATTTCAGCTATTGATTTGAGCTATTTTAGAAGTAACTCTATAGGTAAATAGAGACCTTGGTCAAAAGCTGTATTAATCTACAGTGCGCATCATGGGGATTCCAGAAAGATTCTCGCTAATTCAAGAAAAAATTTTATTTAGGGCTATCAGGGACTAATATCCAGGACTAAGCAATAGCCAAGCTACTTGCGGATATCCTTTGCTGGAATGGGTTTGAAGAAACAACGAACTTATGAATAAGTGCATATACATAGTTCAAAATTGCCAAATTATTGCCGAATTACCAGAATTATCAAATATTAGAGCCACCTAGCTATGTTGCCAGATTGGCCATGGCATTACAAAACTTTATAAAAGTTTACTAAAGTTTGCAATTTATTGATGCAGTCACTTCAGCTCAAGCAGTGCCATGTCCCTAAAGAGTCTATATTTTCACGATGCCTGATAGACAATACCAAAATGTCTCAATAATGTCTCAATGAATGTATCAATGAATGTCTCAGTTTTGTGATCTGAGTTTTCAAGCAGGAGAGCTTTCGCAGTCACGGAGCAGTGGATACTAGCGGGTTTCGTAAATTTTTGATTACCGTTGCGATACTCTTAAGGCTAAAGGCCCACGCGTGCGCGTTCAGAGCCGCTACGGGAACGCACTCGAGATCAGACTATTATTCTGGCTTAGTATCTCGTAGCATCAGAGCTTCAACAGCAGCTTGGGGAGTAATCTCCCCTTGGAGCAATCGATGGACTTGATAAGTGATGGGTACTGAAATTCTTTTGAGCTTAGCTCGTTCAATCACAACCTTTGTAGTGTTTACCCCTTCTGCTGTTCCCTCCAAGTTGGCCAGAATATCTGAAAGTTTATGACCCTGAGCGAGCTGATAACCAACTTGATAATTCCGACTGAGGCTACTACTACAGGTTGCCAGTAAATCTCCTAGTCCCGACAAACCGTAAAATGTTTCTACCTGAGCACCCCAATCTGTACCAATACGAATCATTTCTGTAAGTCCACGGGTTAGCAAAGCTGCTTTGGCATTTGTTCCTAGTTGTAAAGCATCACAGGTTCCAGATGCGATCGCCATCACATTTTTGAGGGTACCCCCTAGTTCTACACCGAGGGGGTCTCGATTGGTGTAAACCCGGAAATTTGCCGAAGAAAACACCTGTTGTAGTATCTCAGTTGCTTTGACATCTGTGCTAGCTACTACTGTAGCGGCTGGGAGTTCTTGTTTAATTTCTTTGGAAAGATTGGGACCCGATAGCACCACTACAGGATTGTTGGGAAATTCAGCTTGCCAGATTTGAGAGGGAGTACGGGTAGTTTGCAAATCTAATCCCTTAGTCGCTGTGACCAAGATCACCTCAGAAGATACTGATAAACACTTTAGCTGTTGCGCTACAGAATTTACCCCCGACATGGAAACAGCAGACAAGATAATACTGCTAGATTTTATAGCATCTGCTAATTTTGTCTGACTCCGACGGGACCACAAACAAACCTGATCACCGTTTTTAGAGGCTAGGCTATTGAGGGCTGTACCCCAAACACCAGCTCCGATTATAGTGATTTTGGTCATTTTGATTGTTAGTTGTCAATTTCCATTGTCCTCCAACCATGCAACCTTTCATCGGGGATAGCGCTCCATTAATTCTCGGACTTGCTCGGCATGATAGGAACTGCGGGTGAGGGGAGAAGAAACAACTTGCAGGAAACCGAGGGATTCACCATACTCTTTCCAGGTATCAAATTGTTTAGGGGTTATAAATTCAGAAATTTTTAGGTGTTTTTGAGTGGGTTGAAGATACTGACCAATAGTTAAGATGTCGCAGTCTACTTGCCTTAAATCTGCCATGACTTGCCGGACTTCAGCATCAGTTTCTCCTAAGCCTACCATTATACCAGATTTTCGGTAAACTGATGGAGCTAAGTTTCGTGTCCGCAACAGTAATTCGAGGGAACGCTGATAATCCCCTTGAGGGCGTACTTTCCGATAGAGTCGGGGTACTGTTTCTGTATTGTGATTGAGGACTTCGGGTAAGGCTTGAAGAATCGTTTCGAGGGCATCCCAGTTCCCGCACAAGTCTGGGATTAAAACTTCAATAGTGGTATGAGGTGAGACCAGGCGAATGGCTTCAATGCACTGTACAAACTGGGCAGCACCACCATCGGGTAAATCATCCCGGTTGACAGAGGTAATAACCACATGATTTAGACCCATGCGCTGCACGGCTTCCGCTAGGCGTGTGGGTTCAGTGGAGTCAAGGGCTTTGGGTTTTTTCTCAAAGTCAATATCGCAGTAAGGACAAGCACGGGTGCAGGCTGGTCCCATAATTAAAAAGGTGGCGGTACCAGCATTGAAGCACTCTCCGATATTGGGACAAGAGGCTTCTTCACAGACAGTATTGAGATCCAAATCTCTTAAGGTTTCTTTAATATTGCCGACACGCTGCCATTGGGGCGCTTTGACTCGCAACCATTCTGGTTTAACTACCACTCTTGGTTCTACTCCAACTATATATATATATTTATTTAAGTTACGTTACTTTAATGTTGATCCTAGCAAGGTAGGGGCGGATTGCCCCTAAGCCATGATAAAATAGATGAAATCTTAAATTATCGCTTTATCGGGATGTAGCGCAGTTTGGTAGCGCACTTCGTTCGGGACGAAGGGGTCGCAGGTTCAAATCCTGTCATCCCGATTTTACTTGTCCAATAACTTTATTTAAAGGTTAGCCGGTTACAGGTTAGCCGGTTACAGGTTACAGGTTCTTCAAAGTTCAACCTTAAACCTCCAACCTTAAACCTTAAACCTTGGCCAAAAGGCCTTTTGGCCACGCGTGCGCGTTCGGCCACGCGTGCGCGTTCAACCTCTTAAACCTTAAAGCTTAAACCTCTGAATAAAGTTCCATCACCTTAGTGATAGGCATTCGCGATCGCACTCCCAAAGTCAAAGGGGAAGTATGTCCTTGATTTAAATGGTCAGTTGCGGCACAGCCAATCATTGCGGCATTATCGGTACAAAACTTCAGGGGAGGAAAAATAACTCGCAAATTATACTCAGTTGCTTTAGCTTGTAACTGTTGTCTCAATCCACTATTGGCAGCAACCCCACCTCCAACGGTAATCGTATCGAGACCATAGTCGAGAGCACAAGCAATGGTACGCTTGGTAAGCGATCGCACTACGGTTTCCTGAAAGCTGGCAGCAATGTCGGTCACTGGAATTTCTGAGTGTTCCTGTTCCAGTTTTTGCACCAGTCTTAGCACCGCTGTCTTCAAGCCGCTAAAACTGGAGTCATAGGGATGATAACCACCACTAGCAAGGGAAATCTTACCCTCTGGCAATGGAAAGGCTTTGGGGTTGCCCTCTCTTGCTAACTTATCTATAGCTGGTCCTCCAGGATAGCCTAACTTTAATAATCGTGCTACCTTATCAAAGGCTTCACCGGCAGCATCGTCACGGGTTGCCCCCAGTATTTCATAGCTACCACAGGTTTTGACATAAATTAAGCTAGTGTGACCCCCAGACACCAATAGACTCAAAAATGGTGGTTCTAGTTCTGGCTCACTGAGATAGGTGGCGTAAATATGACCTTCTAGATGATGGACACCCACAAAGGGTTTGTGGTGAACCATGGCCAAGGTTTTGGCAGCTGTGACCCCCACTAGTAGAGAGCCCACTAAGCCGGGAGCGCAGGTAGCAGCAATTCCATCAATTGCGCCCCAATCCAGTTGAGCTGCTTCTAGGGCTTGCGCGATCGCATTATTTATGGTTTCTAGATGGCTACGGGATGCTACCTCTGGCACCACACCGCCATACTGCCGATGCATAGGAATTTGGGAAGTAACAATATTGCTACAACATTTACGATTTTTAACAATCGCCACAGCTGTTTCATCACAACTGGTTTCTATTGCTAAAATACAAGCCATTCACCAATGACCTTTATTGAAACACTACTTTTAGTTAATTAAACTTTACTAGATACACGGCTCAGAGTAAGATTGCCTGAGTGTACAAATAATTTGATCTTTTGGTTTGTACAAAAAACTTTTTGTTTCTTAACAAAAGGAGACACTTTTCTATGCGACGATTGTTAGCTTTAATTTTTGCCGTCTCTGTGTGGTTTTGCGCCATCAGCCCAGCCTCTGCTTCTTTGGATCATCTCACCCCTTGTAGTGAGTCTGCTGCATTTCAAGCCCGGAAGGCTCAGTTCGTAAACACTACAGCTGACCCCAATTCCGGTGCGAACCGATTTGAGCGGTATTCTCAAGCACTTTGTGGTGATGAGGGATATCCCCGCTTGATTGTGGATGGTCGTTTCTCCCATATGGGTGATTTCCTGATTCCTAGCTTACTCTTCCTCTATATCACTGGCTGGATTGGCTGGGCAGGTCGCAGCTATCTACAAGCGATTCAAAAGGGTAAGAACCCAGAAGAAAAAGAAATCATCATTGAAGTCCCCTTGGCATTTAGTAAGATGCTATTGGCTGCCTCATGGCCTTTGTTAGCATTCAAAGAAATCACCACTGGTGAAATGTTTGCTAAAGATGATGAGATTCCTGTCTCACCACGCTAGCAATCATACTTAGACTCCCTCGCGGGAACGCTTTTAGCACTGAAAAGTTAGCTAAAAACTACTGTCGTTCTCGCTAATCAAATTTTCGCGCTTTTATAGACAGGGCATTATCTTGATGTGCCAAAATGTCTTAAAATAGTTACCGATTTTAGGAGAATGTTCCATGCAGGATTTAGTTAAATATTTGTCCCTAGCACCAGTGTTATTGGCTGTTTGGATGACCATTACGGCTGGAATTTTGATTGAATTTAACCGCTTTTTCCCGGATCTACTTTTCCATCCGTTGTAATTAGCAAGAATGGGTAAAAATTGAAATAATTCATTACGGATTGGTAGGTAAGCTAAATAATTTATAGCTCCTACATTAGTTTGCAGAATTATTGAAATTTAGCCTAAAAAACCTTTTGATAATTTGAGAAAAATCATTCAGAGTGCAGAATTAATAATCCAGAAGTAAGAGTGAATATTTATGAGTTATTTCTGAATTATTAAGTTGCTGAATCATAAATTTAGCAAGGAGTAATTCTGCATTCTGAATTGATAATTACTCAGAATTCGGTTGACCTTTTGTAAAATTGTTTGAAATGGCAAATCTGGCACTGCTGAGTGTATCTGACAAAACTGGACTAATCGACTTTGCCCGTCAGCTAGTAGAAAAATTTAAATTTGATTTAATCAGCAGTGGCGGAACGGCTAAAGCCTTGCAATCAGAAGGTTTGCCGGTAACGAAAGTGTCTGATTACACTGGCTTTCCAGAAATTTTGGGTGGCAGAGTGAAAACCCTACATCCAAGAATTCATGGTGGAATTTTGGGAAGGCGAGATTTGCCCGAAGATGTGGCAGAAATGGAGACAAACCAGATTCGTCCCATTGATTTGGTGGTGGTGAATCTCTATCCATTTGAACAGACTGTTGCTAAACCGGACGTGAGTTTAGCACAAGCAATTGAAACTATTGATATCGGTGGTCCAACACTGCTGAGGGCAGCTGCGAAAAACTATGCTCACCTGACAGTGCTGTGTAATCCTAGTCAGTATCAGGATTACTTAGAGGAGTTAAGCCAGAATGGAAATCAACCATCAATCGAATTCCGTCAGGCTTGCGCTATAGAGGTTTTTGGTCATACTGCTGCTTATGACCATGCGATCGCATCCTACCTGATCGGGTACGAAGATCCAGTTTCCCTACCAAAACGATTTACCTTATCTGGACAACAGCGCCAATCTCTACGCTATGGCGAGAATCCTCATCAACCGGCATCGTGGTATCAATCCGGAACAGTTCCTACCGGTTGGGCTGCAGCCACTAAACTTCAGGGTAAAGAACTCAGTTATAACAACCTGGTGGATTTAGAAGCTGCACGGCGGATCATAAATGAATTTACTGAAACTCCAGCCGCAGCAATTCTCAAGCACACCAATCCTTGTGGGGTAGCCTTGGCAGAAACCCTCTCCGAAGCCTATCAGAAGGCATTCAATGCTGACTCTATTTCTGCCTTTGGTGGAATTGTGGCATTAAATAAACCCATTGATGCTGCTACAGCTGTTGCGTTAAAGAAAACTTTCTTAGAATGTGTAGTCGCACCAGAGTGTGAACCAGAAGCTCAAGAAATTCTCAGTGCTAAGTCGAAGCTAAGGGTGTTGCTATTACCAGACTTACAGCTGGGATCAAAGCAAACTGTGAAAGCTATTGCAGGGGGATTTCTGGTACAAGCTGCGGATGATGCTATGGATAATCCTGAGAATTGGCAAGTGGTAACCCAAAAGCAACCTACTCCTGACCAAATGGCAGAATTATTATTTGCTTGGAAGGTGTGTAAGCATGTTAAATCTAATGCCATTGTCATGACACGCGATCGCACAACCTTAGGTGTGGGTGCCGGTCAAATGAATCGGGTAGGTGCAGTCAATATAGCTTTAGAACAGGCTGGAGAAAATAGCAAAAATGCTATCCTTGCTAGTGATGGATTCTTCCCCTTCGATGACTCAGTGCGGACAGCTGCTAAAGCAGGGATTGAGGCAATTGTTCAACCGGGTGGTAGTTTACGAGATCAAGACTCGATTCAGGCAGCAGATGAACTAGGATTAGTAATGGTGCTAACCGGTATGCGCCACTTCTTGCATTAGTTATTTACATTATCCAGAAGAAATAGTCGTGATTCGGAGCAAATTTATCGAACACTAATTTTGCTCCGAATCGCCCATTGTTAATCATTTCATTTGATTGAAGCCGACTAATTAGTCAGGTGTGAAAGACACTTATTGGCTTAGTTTTCAGTAAGTGCGCGTTGTGTTCCCTATTTCCGTATTTACCCAAATCCCTATCACCCAAAATTTTTAACTTATTGTATTTTGAAACACACTTGAAGTGCTTAAGGGAGCGAAACTAAGTCAACTGCCTAAGTCCTTTTGACAAAAAATACATAATAAATTCAATATTGATGAGTATTTATGGTTTAAAATTTACGCATATAATAATATAAAGTGGTGATGAGAATGGTAAAGTTATGCAACTATGTAAAGATGCCTTAGGAATTCTCAAAGAAACTAGTCGAACTTTCTACATTCCAATTAGTTGCTTACCAGGAGGGTTACAAGAATCTGTTGCTTCTGCATACTTATGTATGCGTGCAATTGACGAAATTGAAGATAATTTTGAGCTTGATAACCTTACCAAGGCTTCACTGTTGCGAAAAATTAGTTTCGGTCTACAAGGTATAGGTAATGGATTCAGTGCCTCGGAATTATCTTTAGCCTTGAGTAAGCACGAACAGCCACTTCCAGAAGTAACCATTCGGATTGGTGAATGGGCAATGCTAGCACCGGAAACCATTGCACCTCGCATTTGGGAAGCTAGCGCAGCTATGGCAGATAGAATGGCAGCTTGGGCTGAATGGGGTTGGGAAATTAATACAGAAATGGATTTGGATGCTTATACATATAGCGTTGCTGGCTCTGTAGGATTGTTACTTTCTGATTTATGGGCTTGGTATGATGGTACCCAAACTAACCGTAGTTATGCAGTTGGTTTTGGTCGGGGTTTACAAGCAGTCAACATTCTACGTAACCGCTCTGAAGACTTGACAAGGCAAGTGGATTTTTTTCCCAACGGCTGGGGCGAAGAAGAGCTACAAAAATATGCTCGGGTAAATCTCTCTTTAGCTGATGCTTACACCAATGCTCTCATGAAGAATAGTCCGGCCAGAAATTTTTGCCAAATTCCTCTGGCTTTAGCACATGCCACCCTTGATGTTTTAGCCCTCGGACAATCTAAACTAACCCGCAGTGAAGTTATGGGTATTGTTGATCAATTAACAACTAAGTAGATAGGAAAATTTTTAGTCAGCTCCAAGGGCTTGATTGTTATTAGTTACTATTCACCAATATAGATTTTTTATAACTTACTTATATTTATTAGGAATGGTTAAGCGATCGCTGAAGAACAACACACTGTTGTTTTTTTTGCTGAGCTTCAATTGGGGTAAACCCTAGATTTTGTAAAGCTTTCAGCGAGTGCGATCGCAATATTTGTCATAAATGCAGGTATAGCGCTTCAGATATTGAGTAGAATACCAATCAACTTTAGGGGCGCACACCGTGCGCCCTATTGCTTATGGTCGATTACATCAGACCTAGTTGTTCGAGAATTCCGTTACCAGTCAGCAACTCGGTAGCCAAGCCAATGGCGAAACCCAACATTGCCAAACGGCCATTCCAGGTTTCAGCAAAGTTAGTGAAACCGAACTTAGATTCTTGCTCTTGAGTCATTTTTATAGATCTCCTAGCTCTTTGTTAGCTTCTGTAATATAAGTTAACCTATTTTGGAAAGATTTGCAACATTTATTTATATACTTTTTTACAAAAATATGGTATTAAATGATACGCTTTACCTGAAGTAGGGATAACTGGAGGCTATGGGAAGATGGGGGTGAACGCGAACGCGTGGCCTTTTGGCCAAGGTTAACCGGTTGAAGGTTGAACGCGAACGCGTGGCCTTTTGGCCAAGATTAGTCGGTTAGCGGTTGAAGGTTCTTGAAGGTTGAACGCGAACGCGTGGCCTTTTGGCCAAGGTTAACCGGTTGTTCGCCTGTGGCGTTCGGTGTAGGGTGGGTTGAACGCGAACGCGTGGCCTTTTGGCCAAGGTTCTAAGCAGTAACCGGCAACACCGACTAACCTTGGCCTTTGGGCACGCGTGCGCGTTCAACCGACTAACCTTGGCCTTTGGGCACGCGTGCGCGTTCAACCTGTAACCTGATCACCTGGAATCGCAATCAACTAATACCTTGGATTGCTACTTGGTCAGTTAAGATAAATCCCAAATCACCCTGTGCTCGTGATCATGAACTCCCCACGTTTCCTGATCCTGCAACTGCTGATGACTACGGTAGTAGCCTGTAGTTCAACTATCACCTCAACTCAAGCACCTGTTGCACCGATTGTACAAAAGTCCTCCTCTGAGGAATATCCCCAAATGGCTCAGGCACCTACACAAACCAATGCTTTATCCACAAAAACCCTAATAAATACCAAACCCCTGACACCGCAACCGATTCAAATTACCCTGAAGGATTTACCCCAACCCTTTGCTACTACTAGCGCCTCTCGACCTCCAAATGTTGTAGCAGTACCATCCAACCCAAGCCTAAAAGTACCAGCGGGTTTCCAAGTGAACGTATTTGCTGATGGATTAGACCGTCCCCGCTGGCTAGCACTTACTCCCACTGGGGATATCTTGGTCACAGAAACTCGGGCAAATCGTATTCGTTTATTGCGCGATCGCAATGGTGATGGAGTTGCTGATGTCAAAAAAACCTTTGCTAATGCTAGTAATGGGTTAAATATTCCCTTTGGCATGGCGTTTGCTGATCAATACTTCTTCTTGGGCAACACTAATGCTGTACTCCGGTTTCCCTACACTAAAGGTCAAGACCAACTCACTGGCAAAGGTCAAAAAATTGCTGAGCTTCCTGGTGGTGGCTACAACCAGCATTGGACGCGCAATGTGGTAGTGTCTCCCAACCTAAACAAAATCTACGTCTCGATTGGTTCACGGTCTAATGTCGATAGGGAACCCTTGCCCCGAGCATCAGTACAGGTGATGAACCTCGACGGGTCAAACCAAAAGACCTTTGCCTATGGTTTACGTAATCCTGTGGGCCTAGACTTTCACCCAATTACTGGTGAACTTTACACTACCGTCAATGAACGAGATCTGATCGGAGATGACCTAGTTCCTGATTACTTCACCCGCATTCGCCAAGGGGAATTCTATGGTTGGCCCTATGCCTATTTAGCCCCCCATCTCATCGATCCCCGTCAAACCCGCAATGGTCAAAGCATTAAACCTGAACTGGTTGCCCAAACCCGAACTCCCGATGTTTTATTCCAATCGCACTCAGCAGCACTAGGATTACAATTTTATGATGGACAGACCTTTCCAGAAAAGTATCGTAACGGTGCCTTTGTAGCGTTTCGTGGCTCTTGGAATCGTAACCGAGGCACTGGTTACAAGGTTGTATTTGTTCCCTTTAAAACTGATAGACGACCATTAGGCTACTATGAAGATTTTCTGACTGGTTTTCTGATCGATTCCTCAGGACCAACCACTTGGGGACGTCCAGTTGGGTTGCTGGTGCTAAAAGATGGCAGTCTGCTCGTCACAGAAGAAGCCAACAACCGCATTTACCGGATCCAATACCGCAATAGTGACCCGTGAAGTACCCTCGACTAAGCCAAAGGTGTAATCAGTGCTTCCTGTCTCATTACCTATGACCTTAATGCACCCTTACTACAGGGTTAAGATAGCGTCTCTGGCTCAAATGAACCTTGATCAGGGACAACAACCAAGATGGATGTCTCTACGAAAGCTGAACCCAGGTAGGAATCCAACTGACCCAGACTGATTTATGATTGACATTAACCCTTGGTTTTCGGGGTAGCATGACTTTGCTTAAGTCTAATTATTTTAAGAATATCTTATTTATTACAACTTGATTATCACAAAAATTTTTTAACTGGCAATTCATCCCCTACTAACCGCACTTAGTGTAGATTGGGGAATGTTTACCGAATCTTGTTAAACCTGGCTTGGTACTAATAACTAATGACTCATAACAAGTCTTTGTAAAGATATTTAGGAAAACTTAATATCAGACAAAAAACAGTAATGTGCCATGCTAAGGTGTTGTTCGGGAAACCAACCTAATCCCTTTCACGTTTATGCAATCGCCAAATTCCCTACGTCGGACAAAGATTGTTGCCACAATTGGCCCTGCGAGCAATAGCCCAGATGTTCTTAAGGCACTAATTCAAGCTGGTGCCACCACTTTACGACTTAACTTTTCCCATGGCACCCACGAAGACCATCAGCACAATATTCGCCTGATTCGCCAGACGGCCTTTGAACTTAATCAGCCTGTGGCGATCCTGCAAGACTTGCAAGGACCGAAAATTCGCTTGGGGCGGTTTGAAAACGGTTCCATTGTTGTCAACAATGGCGATCGCTTCACCTTAACCAGCAAATCCATGGTTGGTAAACAGGAAATCAGTTCAGTTACCTACGAACCCCTAGCGGACGAAGTGCCTGTAGGAGCCACCATCCTATTAGATGATGGCAAAGTTGAGATGCGGGTAGATGAGGTAGACCGAGAGCAACGAGCCTTGCACTGTACCGTTACCGTCGGTGGACCCCTCTCAAATAATAAGGGAGTTAACTTCCCTGGTGTCTACCTATCCATCAAAGCTCTAACCGATAAAGACCGACGAGATTTAATGTTTGGTTTGGATCAAGGTGTAGATTGGGTAGCACTCTCCTTTGTTCGGAATCCTCAGGACATATTAGAAATCAAAGAACTCATTAACAGTGCTGGCAAGCAGGTACCCGTCGTTGCCAAAATTGAAAAGCATGAAGCCATTGAGCAAATGGAGGCAATTATATCCCTGTGCGATGGGGTGATGGTTGCTCGCGGTGATTTAGGGGTAGAACTGCCAGCAGAGGATGTACCAATCTTACAAAAGCGACTGATTGCCTCAGCCAATCGACGGGGAATCCCAGTCATCACTGCCACTCAAATGTTGGACAGTATGGTTCACTCACCCCGACCAACTCGTGCAGAAGTTTCTGATGTAGCTAATGCTATCCTTGATGGTACTGATGCTGTCATGCTCTCTAACGAAACAGCTGTTGGTAAATACCCAGTAGAAGCGGTAAAGACCATGGGCACGGTTGCGGTGCGCATTGAGCAAGAACAGATAATCGGTAATGCTCGTGACACCAGCCGTTCCATTCCCAATGCTATATCCCAGGCAGTTGGTCACATTGCGGAGCAGTTAGATGCAGCAGCCATCATGACTCTGACCAAAACTGGTGCTACAGCACGGAATGTTTCTAAATTCCGACCCCAGACTCCCATATTAGCAGTAACACCCCATGTAGATGTGGCTCGACAACTCCAGCTAGTTTGGGGGGTCAGACCTTTGTTAGTCCTGGATTTACCCTCAACTGGTCAGACCTTCCAAGCTGCAATGAGTGTGGCTCAGGAAAAACAGCTTCTAACAGAAAGAGATTTGGTCGTCATGACGGCGGGGACAATCCAAGGTGTGGCTGGGTCAACAGACTTAATTAAAGTAGAAGTAGTCAAAGCAGTTTTAGGTCAGGGAGTTGGTATTGGTCAGGGATCAGTAAGTGGTGTTGCTCGGGTGGCTGGCACTGATGGTGATTTACCTAACTTCAACCACGGAGAAATCCTAGTCGCTCCTTCAACCAATGCCAAATTTGTGGAAGTTATTCGCAAGGCAGCAGGAATTATCACTGAGGAAGATAGTATAACAAGCCATGCAGCAGTGATTGGCTTACGCTTAGGTGTGCCAGTAATTGTGGGGGTGAAGAATGCGACCCAATTGATTCGGGATGGAGCCATTTTGACTCTGGATACACAGCGGGGTTTAGTTTATTCTGGTACCCTTGGGGCTAGTCCCAGTGACGGGTTACTAATGAATTGAATAAATTATACCCATCACTATTGTGTATTTTGTCTTGGCTATTGCCTGGTTTTATTTGTATGCTCAAGCATCACTTAACTATAAAATAGTTTGTGGTACTATTTGGCTAATAAATTAACTTGGTAGAGTCAATATTGTGGAATTAGGAATTGGTAAGATCAAGTCCGGTTAATCACTTATAAAATGGTTGATACTATGCCCAGGAATTTAAAATTGTTAATTATTAATTATTAATTTTAAATTTTAAATTAACGAAAACCCCATAATTATAAGTAGTCAACCGGACAGGATATTACTCATGACCGTAACTGTCCTGGTTTAAGCTTGTAGACTGATCAAAATTTATCATCAACACATCTTGGTTTTTACATCTTTAGTGCTTCGATTTCCGTGAGTAGGGATTGAGTTTCAATATGCTTCTGTCTCAGTTTACCTGCCAAGATGTTTTTTTGATGATTTAGTTGTTGTTTTTCTATAGCCAGACATTGATTTTCAGCCCTCTCCAACTCAAGTTGCCTTTCTAAGCATGCTTTATCCCATGCCAATTGTTTGTTTTGCCTGAGGAGTGATTTAACTTCCGTCTTGACTTGGTTTAGCTCCACAATTATTCCTTTGGTTTTCTGTACCATCAACTCCCAGGCTTGATAATCCCAATGTGAAGTTTCTACTCCCCCATCAAGCTCTTCAAGAAAAGCCTGCTTTTCCAGCTCCAGCTGTTCAACCCTATCTTGCAGTGATACATTTTTATTATGCAAGCTCCTTAAGGAGTTATTAACTACAATAAACTTATTGATTATCCCAATAATTTGCTGATGACTTTCTTTGAGTTCATATTCCAGCCACTTAATTTTATCATTAGCAAAATTTAGATCTTGTTCAATTGCTTCATAGTTATTTAAAATAAAAAAAACCAAATAAATTAATAAATTTTTGATTTTATTTCTATTTTTTATAGTCTGGTTTTTGGGTTTACAATCATAAATTGCTAATAAAAACCAGCTGAATAACAAAAAACTCATACTTGAATTCATCAGAGCTTCGGTGTAAAGTAATTACATCACTTTTAACATCAACGTTCCATAGCATGACAACCGTGTAAATACAGATTTAAGCTAACTTAGCTAACTCATTACAAAACTCATATTACGAGGAATTTCACCGAAGTCGTATATTCAAAAAAACTCATCTTGATAATTTTTTTTTACTGCTGCCCTTTTAGTATAAATTGGTTAGTTAGGCCATTAACTAATACCAATTATTCAAAGTAAGACTTATAGATTCAGATGGTCAGATGCTTAGATGATCATATGCTCAGATATAGCAATTCTACGACTTGTAAGGTACAAATATCCGGTTTTTAGGGACTGAGGCCGTAGGCCACGCGGGGCGCGTTCGGAGCAGGGAGCAGGGACTTCGGAGCAGGTAAGAGCCAATAGTCAAACAGTTATGTGTACCTCATGAGTCCTAGAAACGCTATAAACTAAATGTGTACCCTTGTCAGCACTAATAATTGGTATAACCTAAGAATTGTTATAAGCCAATAATTGGTATAAGTACTTTATTAAGATTGGTATAAGTACTTTATTAAGTATTCATACTGATACTAATAGCTACTTTGTAAAGTAAATATTAAGAAGCCTGAAAGCGTTGCTATTACTGTCTTATGGCTATTATGAAGTTCAAATGTACTATATTCATGCAAGGCTTATCCTACAAGGATTACAGCGAGTTTACAAATCAGCTCTAAGCTCGACTTAATGAATTTACGATGGGCGATCATGGGCGATCGAAACATTGCAACGGGTGCATCTCATTTTTGTTGTTTGACACGGTGGTGCGTTACGGGCAGCAACATAACCCTGACTACGAGGCAAAAAAAAATGAAGCCCCCCCTGAAGCACCACTAGCAAAATTTTCAAAACTGAGATGCACCCGATTGCAACTCCGTAAAACCCATAAGCATTAAGCTTTTTGACTCTTTCAAGATTACTAATATACCCGATATGCAAAGAGTCTAAGGCTCTGTTTAAGGAAGGCTTGAGAAGTCAGCTTCCCCCTACTCATTTTTTTGATAAAATTTTGTTTCATTAGCTTGAAAAAAATAAAAAACAGCTGAAACTTTCTAAGACTGACCATCGTGAATTAACAGGGTGAGCTCGGATGCGATAAATTCAAATTCCAAAGGACGATGTTGAAATTCTGCCGATGAAGCTCTAACGGGGTGCATCTCATTGTCAGCCATGCAAAGCGCGAGTGGTGGAGACCCCCTTTGGCCGCACTGCCTCCCCAAGACTGCTTAGGTGCCCTTGACCTAAGCAAATTGAAATTCACCACGGGTCACACCTGAGGCATCGCTTTTGCAGTTTGGGTGGTGTGTTACGGGACCCACTGTCCCAAAACTGGCGTGATTCTTGCGTCTTGGCAAGCCCGTTTTATAATGCACCCTACGCCACTTTTTTACAAATATTGAGATGCACCCGCTCTCAGGTTTGGCTGGGCCAACTCTCGGAAGGCAACGGTCATGTGAGGTCAAAGGAGCAGTTTGGCGAGGTTTGGTGTACAATTCCTAAGGATGTCTCTAAGTCAGCTATCGAATTGTGGTGCCAACTAAGCAGTTCTCGAGTCTTGAGGACATTTATATACGATGAGACGGGGCACAAAGGCACCAAAGCCTTTGATGATAAAGGGAAGTGGTGTCAGGATCTGAAGCATTATTACCTAACTACAAGATCAGACCTCTTTCGGATAAGATCATAAAACCCCTAAAATCAGTAAGTACTGCTTGAGAGGTTCTAGCTAAAAAGGCTGAGGAATATTTATATGAGCGAAATTTTCGATAAAGTTAAGGGTATCGTTTCAGAACAGTTGGACGTTGATGGGGAGGAGGTTAAGCCAGAAGCCAGCTTTGCCAACGATCTGGGTGCTGACTCCTTAGACACAGTTGAATTGGTGATGGCCTTAGAAGAAGCTTTCGAGATCGAAATCCCTGATGAAGCGGCCGAAAAGATCGACACTGTTCAAAGGGCTGTGGATTACATTCAGGAAAAAGTAGGAGCAGGAGCAGAAACTCCAGCTTGATCAGCCTGATTTATTACCACAAGTTCTGCGTTCACGGTCTATAAGCCTAGTTTTAATGGCATGATGACAAACTTTGATAAAAAACGGGTCGTTGTTACAGGTCTCGGTGCAATTACGCCGATAGGCAACACTGTGGCTGAGTACTGGGAAGGGTTGTTAAACGGACGCAATGGTATTGGTTTAATTTCCTTATTTGATGCCTCCAAGCACGCTTGTCGTATTGCTGGCGAGGTTAAGGGCTTTGACCCCCATGACTACATGAAGCGTAAGGAAGCAAATCGTATGGATCGCTTTGCTCAATTTGCGGTTTCTGCCAGTAAGCAAGCATTAGCTGATGCCCAGTTTGAGATCAATGACCTGAACGCAGAACAGGTCGGTGTAATGATTGGCACTGGCATCGGTGGTCTGAAGGTACTGGAAGACCAGGAAACAGTTCTTATTAAACGTGGACCTGACCGCTGTAGTCCTTTTATGATCCCGATGATGATTGCTAACATGGCAGCTGGTCAGACAGGAATTCATACGGGAGCGAAGGGACCCAATAGTTGCCCAGTTACTGCTTGTGCCGCAGGGTCTAATGCTGTAGGTGATGCATTTCGCTTAATCCAGCGAGGCTATGCCCAAGCCATGATTTGTGGCGGTGCTGAAGCGGCGGTGACTCCCCTAGCAATGGCTGGGTTTGCATCAGCACGAGCTTTATCTACTCGTAACGATACTCCTGAGTCAGCTTGCTGTCCTTTTGATATCGCTCGCAATGGCTTCGTGATGGGAGAAGGTTCTGGGATTCTGATCCTAGAGGAACTAGAACACGCCCTCAGTCGTGGAGCAAAAATTTATGCCGAAATCGTTGGCTATGCCATGACCTGTGATGCCCATCACATCACATCCCCTGTACCAGGTGGCGAAGGAGCAGCCAGGGCTATAGCACTGACGATGAAGGATGCTGGTTTGACGGCCGAACAGGTTAGCTACATCAATGCCCACGGGACTAGTACAGTTGCCAATGATAAAACTGAAACAGCAGCGATTAAAAAAGCTTTAGGAGACCATGCCTATAAAGTAGCAATTAGCTCCACCAAATCCATGACAGGTCATTTGTTGGGAGGGTCTGGTGGCATTGAAGCAGTGGCTTCAGTGATGGCAATTGCCCATGACCAGATTCCACCAACGATAAATCTGAACAATCCAGACCCTGAATGTGATTTGGATTACGTACCCAATTATAGTCGCCAGCAGATGGTAGAAGTAGTGCTATCCAATTCCTTTGGGTTCGGCGGTCATAATGTTACCCTAGCCTTCAAAAAATACCAGTAAGGTGGGAATAAAGTTTGAAGAGTTAACGGCTTACTCCGTAGGAGAAACACAAGGGTAGCCTTTAGCTTACGCTACCCATTGGATGAAGGTAGCTCAAGGAAAAAACTAGTAGTTACAACTACTAGTTTATGATACTTACTGAGTAACCCATATTCCCACCCTTTATGGATTGTTTTCATCCTTGATGCTTAATCCTACCCTACAAGGGAAACTATCCAGCGAACATCCTTCCTTCATTCTGAGCCAATCCCTATGTCTTGCTGATTGATCCCGGTAATGGGATTATGAGAAAGTACCTTTGGGTCAACCGAGAGCCACCCTTGTTTGAACTCAGACAAATTCTTGTTAGACCATAGTACACACATATCCATTAAACAGAAATTATGGCCGTTGCAACCCAGTCTCTCGAAGAACTTTGCATCAATTCCATCCGCTTCTTGGCGATTGATGCTGTAGAAAAGGCCAAGTCTGGTCATCCTGGGCTGCCCATGGGGGCGGCTCCTATGGCATTCGTGCTTTGGGACCGTTTTATGCGGTATAACCCCAAAAATCCCAATTGGTTCAACCGCGATCGCTTCATCTTGTCGGCTGGTCATGGCTGTATGTTGCAATACGCCTTACTTTACCTAACTGGCTATGATGGTGTAACCATAGACGATCTTCAGCAGTTCCGCCAGTGGGAATCGGTCACCCCTGGACACCCAGAAAACTTTGAAACCGATGGGGTTGAAGTAACTACTGGTCCATTGGGACAGGGAATTGCCAATGGTGTGGGTTTGGCAATGGCAGAAGCTCACTTAGCTGCTAGGTTCAACAAACCGGATGCCACCATTGTCGATCATTACACCTACGTCATCCTTGGTGATGGTTGCAACATGGAAGGGGTGTCTGGTGAAGCCTGTTCTTTAGCGGGTCACCTAGGACTTGGCAAACTCATCGCTCTGTACGATGACAACCATATTTCCATCGACGGCTCTACTGACTTAGCCTTTACTGAGGATGTGGGTAAGCGCTTTGAAGCTTATGGCTGGCATGTCCTACATGTAGAAAGTGGTAACACTAACCTCGAAGCTATCAATGATGCCATAGCAGCAGCGAAAGCCTTAACAGATAAGCCCTCTTTGATTAAGGTAACCACCACCATTGGCTATGGTTCTCCTAACAAAGCTAATTCACACGCTGTCCATGGTGCAGCTTTAGGTGGGGATGAAGTGGATGCCACTCGCAAAAACCTGGGATGGGAATATGAAGCATTTGTAGTGCCAGATGATGCTCTCAACCATTTCCGTAAAGCAGTGGAACGAGGTAGTGAAGCCGAAGCTGTCTGGAATCAAACCCTAGCTGATTACAAAGCAAAGTATCCTGAACAAGCAGCAGAATTTGAGCAAATTACCAGTGGCAAACTCCCGGAAGGATGGGAAAAAGCCCTGCCCACCTACACGCCGGAAGACAAGGGAGTAGCAACCCGTAAACATTCTCAAGCCACTCTCAATGCACTCGCTCCCGTACTGCCTCAATTGATTGGTGGTTCCGCTGACCTCGCTCCCTCCAATCTCACTTTATTGAACATATCTGGGGATTTCCAGAAAGGGCAATATGAAAACCGGAACCTGCGCTTTGGAGTCCGGGAACATGGTATGGGAGCAATTTGCAATGGCCTTGCCCTTCACAACTCTGGTTTGATTCCCTATGGAGCCACATTCCTCATTTTCACCGACTATATGCGGGCAGCAATTCGCCTGTCGGCTTTATCAGAAGCTGGGGTAATTTGGGTAATGACCCACGACTCGGTAGCCTTAGGTGAAGATGGTCCGACACACCAACCTGTGGAAACCATTGCTTCCCTAAGGACTATACCAAATCTGGTAGTACTTCGACCTGCTGATGGCAACGAAACCTCTGGGGCTTATAAGGTAGCTATTGAGCGTCGTAATGCTCCAACTCTCATCGCCTTTACCCGACAAGGTCTACCTAACCTAGCTGGTAGTTCCATTGAAGCAGCGACAAAAGGGGCTTACGTCCTCTCTGACAGCGATGGCACTCCTGACATTATCCTGATTGGTACTGGTAGCGAAGTGTCACTGTGTGTCCAAGGGGCTGAGCAGTTGCGAGAGGAAGGTAAGAAAGTCCGTGTTGTCTCCATGCCAAGCTGGGAACTTTTTGAAGCCCAGGATGAATCCTATCGGGAATCCGTCTTGCCCAAAGCAGTGACCAAGCGCCTCGCGGTCGAAGCTGGTGTCAGCTTTGGTTGGTGCCGTTACTTGGGTACCGAGGGGGATATGATTAGCATTGATCGCTTTGGTGTTTCTGCTCCCGGTGGCGTCGCTATGGCAAAGTTTGGTTACACGGTTGAAAATGTAGTCGCTAAAGCCAAAGCCTTGTTGGGATAATTAACCCATATAAACCCTAATTATACCTAACTGAACTAGGGTAAATATTGCCATGGTCATGGAACGCCTACGACTAATGCTTGTTCTAGTGGCATAGGGAAAAAGGGAGAGTTTATCCTCTTCCTTTCTGCCACCACCAGGGGTATTTCGTTTACCGTTGCGCCCCCCCACAGAAGCCATTCTAGGGCAAGATCCAACTTGAGAAACAAAGTCTGCGTGGTTATCTTCTAATGGTCGTAGCCGAGCACAGAGGCTATAAAATTTGTGGGATTAGTTTGTGTAGCCCAAGAATAAATTCTCTCTTAGGCCATTAGCCTTGGGGGTAAAGTCTAACTTTACCCCCAAGGCAGTATCAGTGCTGATGATGGCAACCTTGTATATTGGACTATAGCTAAGATATACTTGACTCA
>WTKN01000038.1 GCA_011524395.1 Moorena sp. SS36440bin_2 | reverse complement strand
TTCCCAGATCCGCTGTTCCCAGATCCGCTGTTCCCAGATCCGCTGTTCCCAGATCCGCTGTTCCCTGCTCCCTAGCGCAAATCACAAGACCCAGGCACCTGCCGAAATCCATCTGGTGTCACAGTAGTGGGATAAGCAGTCAGAAAGATATTGCCATCAGCATCAATCATCAAGCCTTGCGCTTCTATAATCCGTTTTGGCTTAGGGGTAGTGGGGGGTTCAGCAGGGGGCTTAACCAGTGCAGTCCGGGAGCGATAGCGTCCACGGGTAGTAGGGCGGCGTATATCTTCCCAATTGCTATTGCTGCTGATTTCACCTGGGCGAGGGGGTATGCCGCCACGTCCAGTATTAACAAAACTACTACCAGTGCTATTACCCGGTTGACAGCGCTGATCAAATTGAGCCTTGCCCGGTTCCGTAGGTAAGCTATTGGGCTCCCGCTCCAGGAAGTCATTGGTAGTGTTGATAGTCACCTCACCACTGTCTGTACCACCAGTGGCATCTATATCATTGATGCGATTTTCATCAATGGTGCCATTTTCATCAATGGCTTTGCCCTCTTCAATACCAAAGATGCTGAAGGCATTAATAGTGATTTTGCCTCCTTGTCCCTTTGGAGCTGTAGCAATGATATCGCTACCCTTAGAACCAGTTGCGGGGAACGCAATCAGCAATGGATTATTATTAATCGTGATGTTACCTCCGTTAGCTTCTAAAGCCTGTGCGGAGATCAGACTTTCGTTTTTGAGCTGGATTAGGTCTGATATGTTTAGTATAATGTTCCCTGCTGATACCTCATTATTATTGGCAGTTTCAGCTTCTAGTCTTCCGTTGTTAAGCAACAGGGAATTAGCATTAATTGTTAGATCGCCTGCTCTCCCTTCCTGACTGCTTACTGTTATTATCCCTCTATCTTCAACGTTGATGGAATTAGTATCGATGGTGATATCACCAGCTATAGCTGTCTGACTGCTTACGTTTATTTCCCCTCTATCTTTAACCTTTAGGGAATTAGTATCGATGGTGATTTCACCAGCTTCACCACTGAAATTACCTGAGCTGCTAGACACTAAACCACTGGCAATTTCATTATTAGTGGGACTAACTCCAGAGATAGTAATGTCATCAGCTTTGACTGTAATCTTGCCAGCATTTGCGCCACTATCAGCCAAGGATTCCGGAGATACATCACCAAGATTTATTTGCCCCCGTAAGAAATGACTAGTAATGCTTTCACGGGATAAGGCTTTGTCATAGACTGCGACTTCATCAATCACACCGTTGAAGGGTTGGTTTAATCCTCCCTTACCCTTCGTCCAATTGCCGATTAAGACACGGGGGTTTTTACTTTCAAAAGCACCTTGCTTGTTACTTTTGATTTCCCGACCATCCACAAAAATGGTGTTGGTGTTGGAGCTTTTGTCGTAAGTAGCTACAATGTGATACCAAGTATCTGGTTCAATGATTTTGTTTCGTGTTTCCAGATCCTTTGGAAAGTCCCCAAAACGAACAGATCCCTTACTGCTCACTCGGAAATAGAGACTATCACCGTTACCATCGTTGCGGTTATTGCTTGGATGTATCCCAACATAGGATTGCTCTTTCAGTTTGTTTGGCTTTACCCAGGCTTCTACGGTGAAGGATTTATTGCTGATATCTAATTCCGACTCTCGTGCAATAATACCAACATCCACATCATCATTTTTGCCATCAAATTCTCCTGCTGTGCCTGATATTCCTGGAACTCCCTGAGTGACGCCATTTCTGTAAGTACCATCGAAGCCATTGCCAGAACTGTCAACAGCCGTTACATTATTGGTTTCGTCTAAACGCCAGTAGGCTACTGGCTGATCGTCTTGCACAATATCCTGATAGGACTGGTTGGCTAACTCAGAAGCTAGATCTCGTGGAATTAAACCCAAGGTTCCTGCTTCCACCCGCCCACCATTGATCAGGGATAGGGAGGAAGTAGTGATCTCAATATTTCCTCCATTACCAGTAGCTCCATCTTCTACACGGCTGGTAATAAGTCCATCATTCTTGAGCAGAACAGATTCTTTTGCATCTACAACAATGGAACCACCATTCCCTTCTGAGAAAGTAGAAGTGGAAATTTCACCTTGGTCTTCAACAGTTAGTGTATTGGTGGTGAAATTTATAGTTCCACCTGTCCCACTGCCGCCCGTGCCAGCAGCTAGGGTTCCACCATCAGTCACAGAAACAGAGTTAGCCTCAATTTTAATGTCACCACCGTTGCCCTTTCTTGACTTACGATTGACACCAGTCAAGATCCGACTAGGTTTGTCATTGATGCCTATTCCGTCTATTAAAACCTGGTCACCAACCTCAATGATCACATCGCCACCATTCCCCTGGCCTTGAGTACCAGATGCTAACCTGGCACCTCGAGTAATCTCAAAGGAACCTTCTGTAACTGTGATCGTGATCGTGCCACCATTCCCCTTGCCATCGGATAGAACATCACTAGCTATGGCACTATCTGCTGGAATCTCGTCGCTGACTCCGTCAACTAAAACGCGATCGCGAGCTATTATTTCCACATTACCCCCGTTTCCTTTGCCACGGCTTTCGGAATTTATCTGAGCACCGTCGGTAAAGGAAACTGACCCAGCTTTAATCAATACCTTGCCACCGTTGCCTACTGCTTCAGGTCTAACGCGAGTGAAGATAATACTTGAAAATGTATCCCCGTTTTTATTCTTAGCAGCGCCATCAAAGATAACTTTATCTTCAGCAATAATTGATATGTTGCCAGCCTTGCCTATGTCATCGATTTCAGTACTTACTTGACCGCCATTGGTCACAAAAACTGACTTGGCCTCTATGGTGATATCACCACCATTACCTCTAGCTTTTGATTGGTTGCTAAACACTGGGTCTTCTCTATCCGGACCGACCCGAGAACGCAAACCGCTGGCTATCTTATCCTTATTTGCTATCCCGTCAATGGTAACTGTATCGCGAGCGTTGATAGTTATCTTGCCAGCATTACCTATACCAAATAGGTTGGTTTGGATTTGACCGCTCTTTGTAACGGATAGGGAGCCAGTGTGAATGGTGATGTTCCCACCGTTCCCGACAGCATCTTTCCCAATGAATTCCCCGACGTTACTCCTAATACTACTAAATCGATTGCCTGTTGCTCCCGAAACCGTTACGCTATCACTAGCCTCGATTTCAATATTGCCACCAGTACCTTTACTGTTGAGATTGGCACTGAGTCTAGCACCATCAAGGATTGATAAGGATTCAGCCTTAATGGTTATCTTACCCCCCTGGCCGTTTGCCCCACGCTCAACATTAACTTTGGCTTCACTGGAGGCTTCATTGCGATTGCCTGACCGAAAGGTTACCCTTGGTGCCCCTTTAAAGATCACTTGACGGGCGTCTATGTTGATATTACCTGCGCTCCCTTTACCCCGGAGGCTAGCATCAAGGACAGCACTGCCCGTGACTGAAACAGAATCAGCTTTGATGGTAATATCCCCACTCTTGCCTTTGCCTCCGTTGTCCACACGAGATAATAGTTCAGTGCCGTTGTTATTTGCTTGAGTACCGTTTCTGCCATGGAGGGAAACTGCCCCACTGGCGGTAATCGTGATATCTCCGGCATTGGCTTCACTGTTGCTGTTAGTTCGGATCCTAGCTCCTTGGCGGGCACTGAAGGAACCGGTTTCAATGGTAATATCCCCAGCTTGGCCAGCATTGGAGGTACTGGTGATTATGTCACTATTGTCAAGGGTTATGTCATCAAAGGTAATTAATTTAATCTGACCAGCATTACCGGTAGCGCTAGAGGTATTAATGCTATCGCTTATTTCAATTCCGCCTCGATAATCGATAATCACATCACCACTATTTCCCGCAAACTCACCGAAACCAAAATTGTCATCGGTGCGGAGTGTTCCAATTTCCAGCTTGTTACTAGGCTTAGCTCCATTCGGTTGATACTGATTGGTTAAGAATACTAGTCCATTCGGTGCTTGAATCGAGATGTCACCAATTGTGATATCTGCACTAGTAGCAGCCGTATCCAGGTTAGGGACAAGATTTCCAGTATCCACATTTCCTGGAAAACCGCCGAGTAATGTCCAATCTATGCCAGCACGGATATCTAAGGTAGGTTGGCTACTGCCATCAATTACGACAGACGTTCTCCCTTGGTCAGACAAGGTAACATTGGCCAAACTAGCTAAGAACGGATTGGAGTTATTAGGACTAATGGCATTATTGGTTGTATCGGTAGAGTTAATTTCTAGGTCCCCAACCGTTACACTACCTCCTGCCAAAATATGTAGTGAGGCTCCGGTATAGTTTCCTAAACTGACATCTCCATTGGCCAGAATAATGGGATCATGGGAACTGAGTAAATTTCCTGGGTTACCATCCAACTGCTCGATGGTGAAACTGCCGCCAGCGGTATAGTGAGCATCCCCAGCTATGGGATTATGCGATTGGCCTTTGGCCACGCTACGCGATCGCAACCGTAAATCTGAACCAGCGAATAAACCACTTAGGTCATGGTTATGGGCAGCAATATTAATGGACTGATTCCCCTGAATTAGCAGCAAACCACCAGCATTGGCGATAAAGGCTTGCGCTACACTATCCCTGATACTGACTGTGTCTTCTCCAAACAGAGTCAAATTGTTACCAGCGTGGAGTTGACCCTGTAAATCCAGATTGCTTGCAGCTAGAGTTAAATCTTGTCCTACTGCTAAATTACCAGTATTTTGAATTCTTGTCCTGGGGTCATATTTGCCATACTGCAATCCTGGGGTGATATTAATCGTTAGCAGTGGCGGGGCTTGTGGGGATGTGGCACTAAACTCCTGCCCATCAGCAAAGACCAGGCTATTGGCAGTAGACGCGAAAAAGGAACCAGCTACATCTAATCTCGACTGCGGTCCAAACACAATACCATTGGGATTTAGCAAAAACAGATTCGCTGCACCATCTACTCCCAAAGTGCCTAGAATATTAGAGAGATTACTTCCAGTTACCCGGGTTAGAATAGTCTCGATTCCAGAAGGATTAGCAAAATAAACCCGTTGCAGTTCCCCTACATTAAATTCCTGAAAACTGTGGAATAGGTTAGACCCTCGTGTTGCCCCACCTTCGATTTTATCTGCTATTTTTCCTCGGACAGTGGTATTAGGGATCACCACAGACGATTCTGAACCTAATGTGCCATCCGGAACAATATCATCGGCCAAGGCATAGTTTCCCGACATGGCTAGGGTTAACCAACCCAGAGCGATCGCTATTGCCCTAGCCCAAGCTGCGGTTAGGGTGATAACTAGCTTTCCTCCACCCATATTTAGCTTTCTTGTTATTTCTTGAAACAGCTTCTAGATAATTATACCAGTTATTGCTGCTTTTTCTTGGAACTATAGGAAGTTTAATACCTGTGGTTAAATGGGGAGAGATAGCCCTAAAATTATGGGATATATAGCGTTTTTATATAGATTGTAAATAGGGTTATGGTATTAATTGAAATCCATGCAAACTGGAAAAGGTAATAGAGTAAAGAGCTTCGTATTTTTATTTTTACATAAAAAAATACTACCTAGGTTTACATCTCATTTATAAATGTTAAGTAGTCGTATAAAATTAGGTTTAACTGTCTAAATAGGGAACAGGGAACAGCGATGCAGCGTGGTCTTGGGAAGGCAGCGCGGTCTTGGGAAGGCAGCGCGGTCTTGGGGGTTTCCCCCATGAGCGACTGCCGTGGTCTCCCCCGGAGACGAAACCTGATTACGTTGAGCCTTTATGGTTGGTCGGCTA
>WTKN01000367.1 GCA_011524395.1 Moorena sp. SS36440bin_2 | reverse complement strand
CTTTTAGTCGAGATGGCAAACAGATTCTCAGTGGCAGTTCCGACAACACAGTGCGTTTGTGGGACACAGAAACCGGTCAACTTCTCCATACATTTGTTGGTCATACTGATGATGTCACTGATATCGCTTTTAGTCGAGATGGCAAACAGATTCTCAGTGGCAGTAAGGACGACACAGTGCGTTTGTGGCTGGGTTTAAATTGGCAAAATTTGTTAAAAGAGGGATGTAATCAGCTGCAATTTCATCCTGACCTCGTTGTACCTAAAAATAATGAAGCAGGAGAAGCTTGTCTTAAGCATGCCAGTTGGGACGATAAAGCGAAAGCAGACTTTCTGGTGAGACAAGGTAGGGCTATTTTACAAAAAGAGCCAAATATCAAGAATGCTGTTAAAAAATTTAAAAAAGCGCAAACACTCAATCCTGACATCGACCTCAACCCAAGTACAGAGGAAATAGACAAAGACCCTAAAATAGTAGCGCACTTGTTAGCCGCACAAGCTAAAGTGAATCAGGGTTGGTCGCTAGCAATAGAGGGGAAAATAAAGGAGGCTATTTCTGTCTATCAAGAAGCACAAAAACTTAATCCTGACATCGACCTCAATCCAAAGACAAGGGAAATAGATAAAGACTCTAAAACAGTAGCACTACTGTTAGCCGCACAAAAGAAGGTAAAACAAGGTTCGATGCTAGCAAGAGAGGGAAAAATAGAGGAGGCTATTTCTGTCTATCAAGAAGCGCAAAAACTCTATCCTGACATCGACCTAAACCCAAATACAAAAGAAATAGATAAAGACCCAAAAACATTAGTGCAATAGTTAGCCCCAGACTCGAAATAATCACATGCTTGTCCACAGAAGAATGAAGTAGGTGCTCAAGCCATGGCCTAAAGGCCACGCTACGCGAACGCCTCATCGGGTACCTGCCAACCAAGTATATTACCATTACAGCCGAAATCTTGGATAGATTATCGGCTACTTTGCGCTGCATCAAGAGGTGTGACCCGTGGCGAATTTAATAATTAGATGCGGAAAGCGCACCTAACAGGGAATCAGCCTCAAATAAGACTGCAAGCGCACTACGCATTAAGGTGTAAGACATGGGTCATGGTTCGGCTATTACCACCGATGCCACCAGTGGTTTTCGCTCGCTTCCGCAACTGTTGTGATGCCAAAGGTTATTCCCAGACCCTGAAACAGCTGCTGCCTGATGCTAAGTTTCTAATCGTTTTAGATATAAGTCTGCCCATGGAGCAAGAGGAATAGGGAGTGTCACAAGGGTAGGTTTTTTACACTTGGGTCAAACCCACCCCCACACCCCACACCTCATAAGGGTAGTTCAATCTATCCGACCAACTCTCATATGTAATGGCCATTGCAATATAATTTTCCTCTCGCGATCGCCCCAAGCCTCGACTAGACGGTTGGAGAATTCCAAAATTGGTTCGTGGGATTGAACAGCGATAAGTTTTTGGATAGCAGACCAAGTAGTCAAATATCCCAGAAATTCTTCCATATTCCATTGGGTTTCCATTGTTAAAAGAGGTGTTTGTAACTCAGCAAAAGGAAAAGAAATGGTTTGATAATTTTGAAGCAGTAGTTTTATTTCTTCTGCCCAATACTGGTCAACCACTGTGGTGAAAAAATTCCTAGATATTTGGTCTATGTGATTTTCTTCTGGAGGGAATTCAAAATACCAGTAGCCCCAGATAGCAAGAATTCCTCCAGGTTTAGAAACTCGCTGCACTTCCTGATAAAACTTTTCTAGATTAAACCAATGAACAGCTTGGGCAACAGTTATTAAATCTATAGATTGATTCCCTAGCCCGACTTTTTCGGCCACTGCCACAGAATAGTTAATCTGATCATGATGAAATGCATGACTAATTTGCTTTTGGCTGGCATCTGTAGCATAAATTTTTTGAAAATGAGGTGTTAAGCCCAAGGCGACTTGACCATTACCAGTGGCACAATCCCACGCTGCTTGATGATCAGGTACAAGTGCAGCTAAATACTCAAATAAAGATTCTGGATAATGAGGTCTATAGTTTCTATAATCATTAGCTTGCTTCGAGAAGTAGTCTTGAAATTGTGTCACCAAAGTCTTTTTCCTCTAATTTAATTTAGCAAACTATTAGGATATAGGATATCTTAACGGGGTGACAAGCTAATTGAAAATCTTACAGGAGTTAGGTTTTAGGGGTTAGGTTTTAGGGAACATCGTCATGGGGTATGGATTGATTAAAACTATCTATGCAGTTGGATTGGTTAAAATTGCTTCAACTGCTGGAAAATACAACAACACGAGTCGCTGTAATTTTCCCAAAACCTAAAACCTAAAACCTAAAACCTAAAACCTGCCTAGGTTTGAGCTTTGTTGTCACCCCTTGAGCCCTGTTCCCTGTTCCCTGTTCCCTGTTCCCTGTTCCCTGTTCCCTCTTCCCTGCTCCCTACTCCCTGTTACCTTTGGCTGAATGCAAACAATTTACATTCACTCAACCATAATCATGACCGAAAAACAAACAATACTCTCGAACTACTGAACGGTAGCATTGAAAACTTAGCTTAATTTTCACTTTATTTGTGATTTTTTCAGTGAAGTTGCTGAACGGATTTATCGGAGACTTACGGTAAGGTGGAGACAAGAATTTTAAAAGACTAAAATTATTATGTATTACGCAAACGGCTGACAAAAAAAAATGAATTATGACCGAAAACTTATCCCCACAGCGAACGTACTAGAAAAACTCAATTGAACCCAGACAATTATGAAGATTTTAAAACAAACCTTTTTGGCCTTGAGTGCCAGTATAGCAGGAACCACCTTCTTAGCGATGCCCGCCACTGCTATTAACTTTGGTTTTTCTTTTGGTAATGAATTGAATGGGGGTGGAACTGTAACAGGCATAATCCGAGGCTTAGATGAAGGAACCGGAGCTGCAACTAGTGTTGAAGTCTTAAGCAACACCACAGGTTTAGGCATTGGCGAGTATGTCGGCAACCCTTTGACAAACACTTGGACTGTGTTGGGTGGGAATATAGTGGCATTTGATTTTCTCTCGGCTGGTCTTCTCAATAGCTCTCCTGCTGTAACGGATGCATTGCTTTTCTTCGATTCAACTGAATTATCGGGTGCTTCATTTAGAGCAGGAGTTGCCCCAAGTCCTGGTCCGTTTGTTACTGGCAGCAGCTTTGTTTCAACTGAGGATATCGGCTTGACCTTTACTGAGTTAGAAGATGAGGTTCAATCTGTCCCAGAACCCACCAGCATCTTGGGACTCTTGGCAATTGGTGCGACTGTAACTGGGACAGCACTCAAGCGTAAGTCAGCTTGAGTGCTGGTTCAATGACAAAAGTTGATTGAAATTCCCCACGGCATAAGTGCCGTGGGGTTATTTGTTCACAGAGCTAGCTTGCTCCCCCATCGTTCGTTGGTGGGGATTTTTGTGCAAACTTTTTGACTTTTTCTGTGGAAATTGCAAAAGTCAAAAAGTTAGCGTTTATCGCACTTATGAGCTACACTCTTCTTTGACGTTGATTCCCTGTTAGGTGCGCTCTTACCATTAAGAATTAAATTCGCCACGGGTCGCACCTCTTGATGCAGCCCATCGCTGTTTCTTATTACCTCTTACCTGCTCCCTGCTCCCTACTCCCTAAAAACCCAGAACTTTTTACCTAACAGCAATTGCAAACCGCTATATAATGACTAATCACAACAAGGGAAAAATTTACATCGTAGGTGCTGGTCCAGGAGATGTTAACTACTTAACGGTAAGGGGGCAGCAACTACTGACTCAAGCTGAAGTGTTGGTATATGATGCTTTGGTAGATTCCCTTTTATTGCAACTGGTACCCTGTGATTGTCAACTGTTCCATGTCGGGAAACGGGGTGGACGCCCTTCTACACCCCAAGCTAGGATTAACCAACTGCTGGTAGAGCAATGCCGACAAGGCAAGCAAGTGGTAAGGCTAAAAAGTGGTGACCCGTTTATTTTCGGGCGCTCTAGCTCAGAAATTCAGGCATTGATTGCTGCTGAGTGTCAGTTTGAGGTGATACCAGGCATTTCCTCAGCCCTAGCCGCTCCCTTACTAGGGGGAATTCCTTTAACAGACTCGGTTTTGAGCAAATGCTTTGCCGTTGTCACTGCTCATCAGCCAGAGCAACTAGATTGGGAAGCACTAGCAAGAATCGACACCTTGGCAATTTTAATGGGAGGACGTCATCTAGCAGAAATTGTCCAGCAGCTGCAACGCTATGGGCGATCGCATCAGACTCCCATTGCTCTGATTCGCAATGGTGGACGCCCCCAGCAACAGGTTTGGCTGGGTACTTTAAGCACTATAGTAAACCAAACCCTTGGTATCTCCCTCTCACCTGTGGTAATTGTAGTTGGTGAAGTAGTGGGGTTAAGGGCATCTATGGGATTAGCTGATCAAGACCAGTCGAAGAGTGAAGGTTGTCAAGACAAGCATCAACCGGTAACCGAAACTACCGAAGCGCTTACTGGAAAAACCGTCTTAGTTACCCGTTCCGCTAGTCAATCCCAGAAATTTAACCAGCTCCTGGAACAAGAAGGAGCAACTATTATCGAAATGCCCACGTTGGTGATTACTCCTCCTTCCAGTTGGGCTGGATTAGATTATGCGATCGCTAATCTCGCTAACTTCGATTGGTTGATTCTCACCTCTAGCAATGGGGTGGATTACTTTTTTAAACGATTACTGAAGAATGGTAAAGATGCCCGTGCTTTAGTCGGGATTAAGATTGCTGTGGTGGGTAAGAAAACTGCGGCGAGTCTGAAACAACACAATTTACAACCGGACTTTATCCCACCAAACTTTGTCGCTGATTCCTTGGTGGACCATTTTCCAGAGTCTTTAACCAACAAACAAGTGCTTTTCCCCCGAGTGGAAACCGGTGGGCGAGAGGTGTTAGTGAAAGAACTAACCGAAAAAGGTGCTCAAGTGGTAGAAGTTGCTGCCTATGAGTCTGGTTGTCCAGATTACATGGCTCCTGCTATTTTAGATGCTTGGCAACAGAGAGCAATTGATATTGTTACGTTTGCTAGTTCTAAAACCGTCAAGAATTTTTACAAACTTCTCAAGCAAGCTTTTAACTCTTCGACGGAAACTAAACAACCCTACTCTAATGCCTACGGCGAACAATCTGCACCCTCAAAAACTCTCCATTCCCTTTTAAAAAATGTCTGTATCGCTTCGATTGGTCCCCAAACATCCGAAAGCTGTCGCCAGTTGCTAGGCAGAGTAGATGTAGAAGCAGTTGAATATACTTTAGAAGGTTTAACTGAGGCGATTGTGGCATGGGAGACTGGGAGAGGGGGAAAGAAATAAAAGCATAGATAATGTGATCGGACTTAAGTCTAATCGGAATTAAGTCCTTTTTAAGGGAATACCACAAGTAACAAAAAGCCAAAATCGAGACCGCAAGAATTAAATTAGGTAACGATGACAAACTCTAACATAAAAAATCCGATTGCTACCTTATACTCCCAAGAAGAACGACAGTTGCGTGTAGATCTTGCTGCTGCTTACCGCTTGATTCACTACTATGGGATGACAGACATGATCTACACCCATATTTCCCTGCGGATTAAGGAGGAACCACCAGTATTCCTGATTAATCCCTATGGTATGATGTTTGACGAAATATGCGCATCAAATTTGGTTCCAGTTGATGCTAATGGCAACAAAATTGACCAGGCTGACGCGGAGGTAAATCCAGCCGGATTCAACATACACAGTGCGATTCATTTAGGTTGCCCTAATGCCCATGCAATCATCCACACCCATACCCTTAGTGGCATGGCTGTTGCTGCTATGGAAGAGGGTTTGTTGCCCCTTAACCAAAT